>CALKYB010000098.1 GCA_938003565.1 uncultured bacterium | reverse complement strand
CTTTCTATACTTCTAGTGGTTTCTGTGTGGCCAGGAGTTTGGTTGGAGATGGGATTTCAATTGACTTTCGCCGCATTGGCTGGGATTTTTGCCGGCTTGAGTTTAGGGGCAAACTTGATTCAAATTGAAACCACACCGGCGATGGTGAAGTTTATTAATCTTTGTAGTGTATGTACTGGAGCATGGATTGGCACCGCGCCAATAATTTACTTTTGGACTGGTTTTTTTAGCTTTTTACCGCCATTTGCAAATATAATAGTAAGCCCACTATTTTCAATAGTTTGCATTGCTTTTGGTAGCTTCTCTTTGTTGTTGCATTTTTTTGATGTGCCGGGAGCATCAATTTTACTTAACATATGTTTGTTCGCGACGGATATTGTAATTTTCCTGGTTCGCTTTCTTGAAAGGATGTTTAGCTGAATCTCTAAAGAAATTGAGCACTTTTGCCGATTTTGGAGGTGAGAATAATCAAGAAGCAGGGTTTTGTTTTTGGAAATCGTCAATCAACCACTCAGGCCAGCTTTATCTGGCACCGAAGCAAAATTTATGGAAACGCTCCGCGCGATTTCCTCAGATATTGATCTATCTCCAAGTGACTTGGTTCCTAAAGGAAAGCTACAGCCTACCCTAATGGGTGGAGTGGCTCGCGAGAAGATATTGAACAATTTTATTGAAAAGCAGAGTGCTGAGAATTGGGAAAAAGTATCTATGCTTTTGGTGTTGGAAGCTTATCAGGACGATATGCTTTCTCTCAATGAGGATAATCTAATTCGCGATTTTTCAGTTTCCTCCAGAGATATGGAAAAGCTGGAGCAATTTCTTGGTGAATTGCAGAATGGAAAACCTAGAGAGTTGTCCGGGGCTGAGCAGAATCTAGTTAAGGCGCTCAAAGCTTTTGGTTTAATTTGTGATTTAGTTTTAGGAAAAAAATTGTTGGAGTCAGAGTTTTCGGATTTAGAATTTCCTGAAAATATGGATCAGAGTTTGCGTGGTCCAACTTGTTTATCGATTGCAGAAGGATTGGTGCAGAAAATATCCACCTTGGCCCCAAAAACACAGCATGGGAGTCCAACCGACATCGTTCCCAGACCGGGGGATGCAACAAACCCTTTTACTGGGCCAGCTTTGGCTCGAAGAAAAGAAATAGTAAATAATTTTATTCAGGATCCCAGTGCATTGAATTGGGATTATATCGCTAGACTTTTATCAATGGAAGTAATTGGCGATAGCATGAAGCTGTTGGACGATCGTAAGGCTTTCGGATTTAACTTGGGAGATTTTAATATGTCCGAAGCTGATTTTACTGAATTAAATAAGTCCTATAAAGCTTATTGTTTTCTTACAGGGGGTGAAAAGAATCAGTATTTTCCAATAGACTCCAAAGAGAGGGAAGTTATTGGAGTAGCCGAGAGGTTGATGAAAGTATATCAAATTCTAGCTTCTCCCAGGCTTGAAGAGACGGTTGAGGACCGATAGCTCTAGGCTGAAATCGCTCTAATTTTAGCCTAGAATCCCCTAGATGTAGAGTATTTCTTTAAGTTTTTCTCCTATTCTGCCGATACTCATGATGTATCGGGATCGGCCCAAATTAGACAAGAATTGCTTAGGATTATCTTACGAATGGAGCTCAGCTTAAATAACCAGAATGGTTACACTATTCTAGAGGTATTAGTAGCTATCGCGATTTTAGCAATAGTTATTAGTTACTCATCTACGGCGGTGGTCAATCAAGTTGGAGCCAACTATAAGGCGGTTGTGAGGTCGGAAGCGGCTCAGGCGGCTCAATCCGTGATCGATGATTTACGTAATATGGACGTTCCTTCGATGAAAACTTCCGGAGCAGACGCTCCTTTGGATGTCACAGTAAATGCAGGTCGAACCTACTCAGTTCTTGTAGAGTATTGCAAAAATGCTACCTACTGTACTTCAGCTGAAGCCCGTCATGTTTCAGTTAGCGTTGAGCACAATAGTAAAGACGTTTATAAGACAGAAACAGTTTTTACAGGTATTTCAAACACAGTAGCGGGAGGCGGTTCTTTTGATGGGGGTGGTGGTTGCTGGAAGTGTTAGTAAGATTCTAAACCACCTTGTAAGCTAAAAAGACAATGAGTTATTCCATCCTTCTTTAGAGCAGATACTACTGAAGCACTTCTTAGACCTCTCTCACAATAAAACACAATCTTTTGGTTGGGACTGTACTCAGACAAAATTCTTCTCGAGTCTCTAAGAAAATCTTCTTTGCAAATTAAGTCTCCTCCTATGTTTTTAGAAAGATGCTCTTCTTTAGTTCGCACGTCTATCAACTTTATATTCTCACCACTTTCAACCATTGTTCTCAAAGTGCTGGCCGATACTAGGTGTTCTGGATTCACTCTCTCTGGAGCCAACTGATCGTAATACTCTTGACTCTCGACCTTAGTTGATTGCACCAATCTATCGTTTCTTTGAAGTTTAATTTTTTTGTTCTCATGAGTCAGTAAGTTATAGAGGAGCATCTGCCCACCAAGATGCTCTACGTCTGCAAGGAACTTAATGGCCTCGCAGGCTTGAATGCAGCCAGCCACACCAGCAACTGGACCGAGAATTCCATTTTCTGAGCAATTCGGCGCAGACTCCGGAGGCTCTGGAAAAAGACATCTATAACTGGCTGAATTCTTTTCGTTGAAAAGTGCAATTTGTAATTGATAGCCTTGAATTGAAGCCGATAATAGTGGGATTCCCAGGTTTAGCGAAATATCATTAAGCAAATATTTTGAGCTAAAGTTGTCGGTCCCGTCTAAAATTAATTGATGATCGCTAAGTAGTCTTTTAGCGTTATCAGCGTTGATAAATTCAGGGATAGGATTAATTTTTGATGAAGGATCTCTGTCGCCGAGGATTTTCGCAGCCACCTCAGCCTTATTCGAGCCGATGTGAGATTTCGAAAACAGAGTTTGGCGATGAAGGTTAGTAAGCTCGACTGAATCCCCATCGATAATGCTAATAGACTTAACCCCCGCTGCGGCTAAATAAAGCGCCGCTGGACATCCAAGGCCACCAGCTCCAACAATTACTAACCTCGAGCTAGATAGACGTTTTTGTCCATAATCACCAAAACCTTGCAGAGCAATTTGCCGAGAAAATTGTTTAGCCAGGGTTTCGTTTAGCTCTGATTTGCTCATGATTGGTTGGCCAGATTGTTACTCGATATACTACGATCCCAGTCTTTCCATACAGGTTCTAGTCCTGCTTCAATTAGCATCTGAGACACAGCACTAGGGGAGCGTTGGTCTGAGGTTTCAAACTGCTCAAGAGCATCATCCTCTTGGGTA
>CALKYB010000097.1 GCA_938003565.1 uncultured bacterium | reverse complement strand
AGGTCAGCAACTCGGCTCTCTACACCTGATTCGTGGAATCAGACATATGCTAGAAACTTTGGTTTAAAGAACTGCGTCCTTAAGGGCTTTATTAGGGCTAAGCCTAACTCGCTTCTTAGCGGAAATTTTTATCGCTTCACCTGTACGAGGGTTTCTACCCATTCTAGCTTTAGTTCTACGAACTTGAATTTTCCCTATTCCAGGCAAAGGTACTTTGTATCCTTTTTTTAGTGCTGCCTGAATCATTGTAGCAAAACTACTGTATACCTCTTTAGCTTGTTTGCGGCTCTCCAGGCCACAAGATTCCTGGATACAGTCAAAAAACTCTGTTTGATTGTACTGCACACCATTTTTAGGTTTTACAATAGAAACTTTAGGAGTTGATGTTTTAGCTGCCTTTTTCTTTTTTGCTGCCACGATAAATTATCTCCAAATATTAATGATTCACAAAATAACTATATCGATTGAAAATCTCTAGGGGCCAACCCCTTAAAATGATATTCGCTTCGAGAAGATAAATTAAGTAAATATTTAGGTAATAAACAGAGGGTCTCTACAAAGAACCCCTCATCCCACGAGACAGTCTCCTAGAATAAGTAATCTCTAGATTAAACTGTCATCGGGGAAATCATACCTAGAAATGAGCACTTAGAACAAGTAAGAAAAGAGTGGATTACCGCTAGAAAAATAAAAATATTTAAAACTGCTCTAAGCCTAAACAACCTCCTTTTCAGAGCAAAACCCCAAACTCCCAAGTAGATTTTGGGGTAATTTAGCTGTAAAAAGCAGGGAATACCATCAAGAGGTGCTATGGACTAAGCGTGGCTTCCATAAATTTCCTGAGACAAACTAAAGTAAGCAAAAGCCACTCTAACGATTTTCTACGAAATGCTGATGTAGGATTTGAACAGCCTTTTCTGCAACCTCGTCAGAAAGCGCAACGCTAACCTTAATCTCAGAAGTAGTGATAAGTTCAATATTAATCTTGTTGGCCCCCAAGATTTCAAAAATCTTTGCAGCGATTCCCGGATGATTTCTCATCCCCTCGCCGACAATGGACAATTTTGCTATTTTCGCATCACTCTCAAGTCTCACACCATCAAGACGATTCTCCACTAAACCCTGCAAAGCTTCCTCCGCTCGACTCAGGTCCGCTCGATCAAGAGTAATACTCAATTCTGCTCGGCCAGACTCACCCTGGCTTTGAACAATCATATCCACATTTATCCCTACCTCGGCCAATGCAGACAGCACTGCGCCAGCATAACCAGGCTCATCTGGAATATTTCTCAAAGTGAGCTTAGCCTCATCAGTTCGACAGGTTATTCCTGATACAATAGCTTCTTCCATTCCGGGATACTCCTCCACAATTTCTGTGCCTTCTTCATTTGAAAAACTTGAACATACCCAAAGGGGTACTTTAAAGGTTCTGGCCAAACTAACACTTCTTGATTGTAGGACCTTTGCCCCAGAACTAGCCATCTCCAACATTTCTTCGTAGGTAAGTTTATTTAGCTTCTTAGCCTTTGGGCAAAGCTTCGGCAAAGCCGAATAAACCCCGTCAATATCAGTTAAAATATAACAGGGCGCTGAGTCTAGAGCCGCCGCTATTGCCACAGCTGTAGTATCGGACCCTCCACGTCCTAGTAAAGTAAAGTCCCCTTTGTCATCTATACCTTGGAACCCACACACGACCGGAACAATGTTTTCAGCCAAAAGCTCTTTAATACGGCTAGAGTCCACATCAAGTATCAAATCTTGCCCAAAGGAGCGTTTAGTAATCATTCTAACTTGATGAGCCATCAAAGAATGAGACTTAAGCCCTTTTTTTTGAATCGCCATCGATGTCAAGGCAGAGCTAACCATCTCTCCGGAAGCGAGCAACTGACTATACTCTCTAACAGGAGGCTTTCCTTGGTTAACTGCATTACTGAGAGAAATTAGTCGATCAGTCTCCCCACTCATAGCGGAAACTACAACGACTACACTGTCCCCTGTCTCCTGAACGTGCTTACAAACTCGATCGGCCACTGCGGCGATCCGTTCCGTTGTTCCAACGGACGTTCCACCAAACTTCATGACAACTGTTCTAGACATATCGATTTAAAAAAATACAATCAAAATTAAAGTTAAGCCTCGGATATAGGAAAATCCTCAGGCATAAACCCTTTTAAAAAACTAATCTTTCGTGCCAAACTTTCACTCGATGCAATTCCAGCCCCTTCATCGGAATCCTCCACCACCAGAGGCTTTTTTACCCCCCCTCTGTTTAGCGCGGCAAACTTTAGCTCTATATGGTGAGAAAGTAAATCTATCACCCCATCCAGCTTTTCCGGCCATTCGACCAAATATAAGTCCTCCGAACTCGGTGATAAACCATCAAGCCCACTCTCCTCAAGCGCACCACTTAGTCTATAGAAATCAAAGTGAACAATTCTTTTAAAACCACTCTCCCAATACAGGCTCCCAGTTGGCACAGGATACTCATACTCCAGTATATAACTGGGACTCTGAACCTGCACATCCCCACAAGCTTCTCTAATAAGCGCACGAACCAACTCGGTTTTCCCAGTCCCTAGCTCACCTGAAATACCGACTAAAGATCCTGGCTCAGCAACTCTCAAAATCATCCTTCCAATTTGCCGAGTATATTTTGGGCTCGTGAGTAGCATCGACTCACCTAATATTAATACTTGTTTAAAAGTTTAGACTAGATTGAATTCGCAATAAATCTTTTAGAGTCAACAAAGTCCACCGACTGGCCTAAGCCAAACTTTTCCGAATCACCGCAGCGACTTCCTCAGCAACCAACGAACAAATTTCTTCACTCTCAGATTCAACCATAACTCTTGCTTTATTTTCTGTCCCCGAGTAGCGAAGTAAAATCCTGCCATTGCCTTTCAACTTATCCTCAGCGGAACTTACTACCTTCTGAATCTCACTAAAATCTTCAAAAGGTTTCTTCTCTAAAACCGGAATATTAATTAATTGTTGCGGAAATCTCTCAACAAGACTTGAAAAAGTTGACAATGGCTTATTGAGACGCACAGCCTTGGCCAGAGTCAGTAAGGCTGTAAGCAATCCATCCCCAGTGGTGTTATGGTCCAAAGCAATAACATGACCAGACTGCTCTCCTCCAAAATTTGCACCCCGCTTGAGCATCTCCGCCAGAACATAACGGTCGCCCACTTGGGAACGAAATAGCTCAATACCTCTCGAAGTAAGGGCTTTTTCTAAACCAAGATTACTCATAACCGTTCCGACAACGGCACCCCCCTTGAGCAATCCCTGCTCCTTGGCATCAATCGCGCAAATCGCGAGCAATAAATCGCCATCCATGAGCTTCCCAGACTCATCACAC
Source organism: uncultured bacterium (assembly GCA_938003565.1). Taxonomy (GTDB): domain Bacteria; phylum Bdellovibrionota_C; class UBA2361; order SZUA-149; family CALKYB01; genus CALKYB01. Next base: position 57 of record CALKYB010000097.1, on the reverse strand, counting down.
ATTAAAACTCGATCAGCATCTCCATCAAATGCAATTCCGGCATCGGCGTTATGCTCC
>CALKYB010000096.1 GCA_938003565.1 uncultured bacterium | reverse complement strand
GGGCAAAGAGGGTTCGGGATGCCAGCCTTTTCCATTACCTTGCAAAGTGGTGAATCTTCCCAGCCCTCGGCTGAAAGAAGTCCACTCGTACCTAACAGGGTTTTATCCTTCTTGCCGGGCTTTTCCTCGTAAAACGTAACTTCACGTTTCGCTCCCGCCGGTGTTCGACCATCTGCTTCGTCTTTTGTTCCCATTACGGAGCAAGCCGACAAAACGGCTGCAACAAGGACGAAGAAAAAACGTTGGCTCAATGATTTCATATCTACTCTCTTAGTTGATTAGTTGAGCTGAAAGAACATTTTAACTTATGTAGTCTCAGCGTTAATCAGCATCTTTGACATACTTACTTAACGCTAAAACTATTGAACGAGGTATTCGAGAGAAAGGGGGGTAAAGAACAGCATGAAGGGACATAGTTTTAAAGAGATATTCCCGTTGGACTATAGTAGTATACCTAGTAAAATTATGCAAGAATAGGTCGTTGATGATATTTTTGTAAATTCACCGTAATTTCAACATCTTAGCTGGCAGCAATCCCTAGAACTCCTTATATCGAAAGATGCATCTAAATATGGAGGATATGTATTTAGAAAACTAGAAAGGTTTTAATGGGTTTGCAGTTGGAAAAATTTAATAAGATTCTTGCCGATCTTTGGGGTCGAATTGAATTTAAGGGGTTCCATGCTTTTTGCATCTTAATGGTTCTAACTCCTCCCCTCCCAACCAACGCCTCGGACAACGAGCAGCAGTTAACTTTGCTCGATTCTCATTTGGAGGGATACTTCGATAGAGACCGATTAGATCCAAAAGAAAAACCATCCGAAAAATACAGCGACCTCAGAGGCTGGGACTACCTTTTTGATATTATGGTTCGGCGGGGAGCTGACGAAGAAGAAATCAGTCAAATTCTCTCCGACAAGCGCATGCCGAAGTATAAAAATTTATATTTTAGTGTAGATCCTAAAGAATCCAAAGCCTCTTACAGACGAAGACTGAAAAAATCTGAAATTAAAAATGCGATGGGTTTTTACAAAAAACACCAGCGAAGTTTCAAACTAGCGGAGTCCAGCTTTCAGGTCCCAGAGGGTATTATCCTAGCGATTATTCAGATCGAAACCCGATGTGGAGTCTTCACCGGAAACTCCAGAATATTTCCCAAGATAGCTAAACTAGCGGCGGCAGCAGAGCCAGAAAATATACAAAAGAACTTTTCAAAACTACGCCGCCGAGACCGTGATATGACAATTAGTCGTGTGGCCAAGCGAGCGGCTTGGCTGGAGAGAACCTTTCTACCACATCTCATGGCCTCGCTAGTGATAGCTGAACAAAGAGATACTGAGGTATTAGAGGTTCGTGGTTCCTACTCAGGTGCTATTGGTCTCCCGCAATTTCTCCCTGGCAATCAACTAACATATGGAATCGATGGTAACTTTGATGGAAAGGTCGATCTATTTGAACCAAACGACGCCATTCCCTCTGCCGCTAACTTTCTCAAATCAAACGGTTGGCACACTATGGAGCCAACTCGAGAGGAACAAGAGGGCGTAATCTGGAACTATAATCGATCACAACCTTACGTCGTAACAGTGCTTGAAATGGCGGACCGCCTAACAAAAGCGATACATGACTATGAAAACCCTCCCCCACCCGCTGAGGATGAAGGCGAAGAGCTAGAGGACGAAGGCTAAAGTCAGCCAATTCTTTACTTCAAAGGAGCTGGCTTCGCTTTAGCTTTAGGTTCACCAACTGTTCGAAACACAGGCATATTGGCCTCAGTCGAAACGTAAATCACATTTGGATTCTCATTTAGAGTGGAGATCCAAAGGTATTGAAGATACGCAGGCGACAATGTCTTTTTGACAATTTCCTGAGCCTTAGCTGCACCCTCCGCACGAGCAATTTCGATGTCGGCTGCGATCTTAGCAGACTTAAGCTCGAACGCCATCTCTTTGACTTTCTCTTCAGCCTGAATCTTTCTCTCAATTGATTCTTTAAATTTGAGAGGCAAATCTAACTTAGTAACGCGTAAACCTTCAACCAAAATTCCTCGAGCTCCCAAGGTTTCCTTCAAAGCATTCGTTGCTGTTGCAGCCAAATTCTCAGGATTAGTAATTAACTCCGCTACTCCTTGTTTACCAATGATATCTCTAAAAACACTCTTTAGCTCGGGATCCAAAACTCTTGTTACATATTCAGATCCAATTTTTTTCCGAATATCAATAACGTTCTCAGGTCTAAACAATACCGTTGTTTCAAACTTGACTATCAACCCTTCATTGGAAGGAAGATCCAACTGCATTTTTCGTTTATGAGTTTTTATGTCCCAAAGCTCAACCTCATTCGCCACAGGTAGGTAAAGGTGAACACCAGGCTTCAGTGCCTTGTCTGAAATTTTACCAAATTTTTTCTTAACCCCGACATATCCTTCATCAACAACAACACAACCTTGCAATCCAGAAAGAATCAACGAAAGGCATACAAAACTAAAATACAGGGAACGTTTCATTTGGAAATAAATCCTCTAAAATCATAAAAAATCAGGTTTAACAGAGGCCCAGATCATAGCAAAACTAATAACTAAGATCGACTCGGGCTCTTCTGAGCCCTAAAAGATTGATAGGGAGAAATAGAAATTACAATCTTAATCTAGAGTATAATTGAAAATTGTTGGTATCAATGAAGCAAAATAACTATGATTTACATGTCTTATTTTTAGAACCCAGTAGATAGTCCACATCATCTTAGTATTTAGAGACTACTAAAGCGCTTTTTGCTGAAAACAACCCAATACCAAAAAACTAAGGAAAACTTCCTGATGCCTGACTTACCCGAATACCTACTAAAGGCCTACGAACTCTTTAAAGAGGAGTTCACTAAACATATGGAGTACTTTTCTGAGTTAGATCCCACCAAAGAAGTACTCTCAGAGAATGCTGAAGAAATATGTAGAAGATTTCATACCATTAAAGGTGGAGCCGGATTTCTAGAGTTACCAGAAGTCGTTAGGATGGCCAAAGAAGGTGAGGCTTTGTTTAGAAACTTTAATTATTCTGAAGAAACTCTCTTATCCTTTCAAAGTTATGTTGAGGGTCTCAAAAACGAGGGTGAAAAGTTTGAGTAGTAGGGCCCTACGAAAAGACTTTCAATACAAACCGCTGTTTTACTGCTTAAAGGAAATTAAAATTGGGGCTCTTGCCCAACATTCCTAGTCGAATGCCTCGAGATAAACCCCTCTCTTCCACCCAAAGTCATCGAGTGGTTTATCTCGATGCATTTTAGAGTTTCTTTAAATTCCATCATTTCCACTTTCTGCCCACAATATTGAATTACAAGCGCAATCCTGTCTTGAAAGAAGAAAACACAATATTGAGTGGATGCAGAATCTGTTTAAGGAAAGCGGTAAAATTTTTCCTAACCTTCTCGCAGGCTACTTTTGTAGCTTTTCAAGCAATTCCGTCATACTGTCCGGCATTGATTTTACATATACCCTTCCGCCGGTAATCCCAAACTCGACACAAGCTCCGAACGGGAGTGTGTACTGTTCAGTCATAAAGAACCTGAACAACTCAGGGCCTTCCATACCATAAAATCTAGCAAGATAAGCACTGCACGTGGCTATGGTGGAGTTGCCATGACCAACTACGATAACGGTATCAACTTTATCACCTTGAGCGATCCCGCTAAGAAAGTTCATCTCTTTTCTGCTTCGAGAGGTCAGTTTCCCGCTGCTTTCCATGCATTGCCCATCTTGTAGAAAGGGAAAAATGAAAAACTGACTTTTTATGGCATCTAAACTTTGACCGTAGAGCTCACCAAAGTCTCTTTCTCGAAGTCCTTTCCGGATTTCTTCCTCGGGAAGGTATACTCCGAGTTTTTCAAACGCGCGACGAAGATTATGCATTGTTTGGCGCGTTCTTTGAGTGTCGGAACGATACGCAACTAACCTGCATCCTCTAGGCAGATTCGCAGCTTGCACCATTTGAGCTGATAGCTCGTCCTGGTCTGGAACCAATTTTGGGTCCGGCTCAAACTTCGAAGGGTCTGGGGCCGTTTGTTGGTGTCGATATAGTATGATCTTGCTCATTCTTTGAACTCCGGTTGAGAGAAAAGAATGGCTGTAAACCTTCGCACAAAACCGCGTCGATTCTACAGCCACTCGGTGCTGGGGATCCAGCGGCCGAGGGGCCTGGGGGTCGTCTACTCAATTTATGGTAAAGAGATCTACTACGACAGACCATATCACAGAGAATATTAAAATTTAACTAAGTACGCAGTTTTCTTACTATTACCAGTCTTTTAATTGTATCCAGACTAGTTATAAACCCTCCTGAATACTCGATATTTTAATTATCACTCTGAGATCAATGATTCCTACAACCAAAAGTAATAGTCATTAATCTCTCTAAGCCAAAACCATCTTACGTCAATGCTCGAAACAGCTGAAAATAAGGTCCAAGAACCTAAAGAAAATCCAAGTGTCGCGAGCATTGAGTCGAATCAAGTAAGCCCTGAGGTACATCCAGATGTTACCTTCGTCTTGCGATTGGCCGTTTCCACATTCAACAATGAGAATCCGGAAGCCCAAGCTTGGAATCTTGTTAATCGAGGTTTCGAATTAGCAAAAGACGAAAATGGAGAGCTAGCTTTGCGGAAAAATGGAGGGGGTTGGTATCGCTTCGACGAAGAGGCAGTCTCATTTCTGGACATGGCTGACTACGGCTATGAAGCTGTCATGACAGTGCCAGCGATAGTAGCCGGGGCGCTCAAATATCTTGGAGTAGCTGCAGCTGTCCCGTCTGGTGGAACCTCAGCTGCAGCTGCAGCCGGCATAGGAGCCGGGATTGTTGGATCTGGAGAGTTCTTTATTCAATGCCTAGGTGTTTGGACTGGTAACACCAGAGAGGTCGACTACAAAGCACTAGTCTTAACTACAGTCGCAGGAGCTTCCCTGCCTGGAGTAGGAGATGCTGTATTTAAGAAAATTAAAGATAAGTTTGGAGAAGATGGAGTTCAGACTTTAATTGAAGTTGTAAAAGACAAGGTCTCAATTCTCGGGGACTTCGTAGAATCAAAGTTGGCAACGCTGAGTCAACACCTCAAATCAAAGTCTTTGAAAAAAGCATACAATGCCTTAGAGGAGCTAAAAGATGAAGTCTCAAAGACGGCTGATGAAATAGCTGGCTTAGTTAAAACTCTACTAGACCCATCCAAACTAGAACTAGCTTCCTTGGGAGTGGCTTCTCCTCAAGTAGGTCAAGGAATGAATTCACTTGTGTTTAGCAAGGCAGGCAAACCAGAAGGTGGTGGAAGAGCAAAACCACCTGAGGTTTCGGAAAGAGAATTAATGATAGCGGTTGGCAACTACTACGGGAAGGGCTTGAAGGGGGATGAGCTAGTAGAGGCTCTTCGCTCTATTCCATCGCTTAGACTAATAGCAAGAGATGATGGTGAAAAAATAAAAATTAAAGGCAAAAGGATAAACAATTTGCGTCGTTTGCTGGCAAAGAAATTTAATAATAACGCTGAGCTTGTTTCTCAATACGCAAAATATAAGAACCTCCCTGAGGCTGATAATTTCAAACCCTGGATGATGAAAAGGACCCCAGGCTGGGATGAAAAGACAGCCTCAGAAGTACTATTTCCTCTCCTAGAGGGAATGCTAACCAAAAAATACGGTAAATTCTCGCAACGTGATTTTGTTGAACTAGTCTCATCTAAATCATTCAATGCTGAGATTGAAAAACTCATGAAAGAGTACTCTGCAAATGTTCTAGGTACTGAAGTAGCTATGAACCAACACAATCAAGCCTTTAAGTTCTTTGACCAAAGTACCTACAAAGTAGTGATGTCGTTCGCCAAAGCCAAGGGTCTAAAAGAGGTAGTTGAGAACTTTAGGGCTTATCATATGTATTACACCCCACCGGGAACCTATGCCGAAGGATCTAAAAATAGAGAAGAGGTTCTAGTTCTGACACTTGAGAGATTCCTACCACCAAACTACACCCCCCGTGATGTAATAAAACTTCGGCACGACAAATCATTGCCCAGTAAAATTCGCGATCCAATTTTTGAAGAAATCGGTGGTGCAGGTATTCACCTAAATGCGGAACATTTTGTCGCTGTTGTCTACAAACGCGACATCGAGAAAATGATTGATGATTTTCTAAGACCTGGATCAAACGCTATGTTGGTTAATGCAGTATCCAAAGTTGTCTCAGAGAGTCAGGGTTCTCAACTTACGGCAAAATTGTTGAACTTTGACTTCAATAGATCAGAAGTGATTCGAAAAAATCAACACCACATTCTTAGTGTAGATCGAAACTCATTTGCCGCAGTCAGGGCCTTTGCCAAAGAGAGAAAGATCATAGATGGTGATAAAATTCGACCTTGGCATATGAACAATCTTAGGAATGAATTGATAGTTCTCGCGATAGGAGATTCCTATCTCGAAGAAAATCCAAACGACCCTGGTTTGTTAAACTTTACCCAGGAGAGCTTTCCAAAAGCTAGCAGTCTTAACGGAGTAGCTCTCCGGGATGCAAATTCAGCCCTCCCTTCACACCTAAAAGACACAATTTCATTTCTTAATAAATACCTTTGGTTGTCCACCAATAGAAAAAAGTTAAATAATCCGACTTATCGCTTTAGCTCAAACTAAATAATATCCCTACATTAACTGATCTGCAGCTTCTGCGAGATCACTTCTAACAATTTGTTTTAAACTAACATGAACCGCTTGTGGCCAATTAGAAAAACAAGTCCTCGCATGCGTAAGACCATTATTTCGTTTACTAAGAAACTGATTGTCAATCTGACTCGAATCTCCAACCACAATACAAATACTCCCCTCACCTATTCTAGTGAGCAAGACCTTGAGCGGGCCTCTTTCAATATTTTGAGCCTCTTCCAAAATAACAATACTATTTCTAAAAGTACGGCCTCTGATATAAGTTAAAGGCACCATCTCAAGGCGATTCTCCATCTCAAGCCAGGCCTTAGCATCAAATGGCCTAACACTTCTCTGAACTCCCCTTTTACCGGAAACACCCTTGCCAGCTTCATCGCTACCGGGAACTTGAACAATAGCTCGCAAATTATCTTCTACTGGGCCACCCCAAGGACGAACCTTCTCCTCTAAGGTTCCGGGCAAATATCCCATGGATGTTCCTACATCCACCATTGGACGCGTAATAACAATTCTCTCAAAGTGTCCTCTCTCAAGACGCTCCCAAGCAGCTGCTAAGGTTAAAAAGGACTTACCACTACCGGCGGGACCAGAAACTGTAATTAACCGAACGCCATTTTCAGCGTTAGGATCAGGCTCTCCACATCCCATCAAAGACCAAAGTAATAATTTTTGTTGCGGATTCTTACCCTGAACTTCCCCAGCGACCTTTAGAAAATCTATATGACTTCGATCTAGAATTTCAACATTACTTGATTCTGGGTCGCGGGCCATCCCATAAGCGTAACGAACCTTAGGATTCTCTCGATCAACTATATGAACCAAC
>CALKYB010000095.1 GCA_938003565.1 uncultured bacterium | reverse complement strand
TAGTTGAAATAGCAAAATCAAAAGTACTTGAAACGGCCAATGTTAAACTAGAAATGGAAGTTTTAACCTGGGGTGACTTCAGTGAATAGTGAAAGCAAAATTGGAATTTTCATTTGTCTCTTTGCGCTGGCAATATTTGTAGCTCCAGCCCGTGCCGATATTCCAGCTAATATAGTAAATCCACAAAAAACCACCAAAGAAACCTCAATTCTGGATAAACTACACAAACTTCAAGATATTGACATTAATGGTATCCGTTATCTTTCAGACCGCTCCTTAATAAAAGCTAGCGGTCTAAATAGCTTTTCTGAGTCCCAAAGTGGAGATGCCTCTTCTATATTTTCTTTCTCCAGCTCCAAAATTGAAGAAAGCTTGATTAAACTGGCCTGGGTTAGAAAAGTTGAAATAGAGAAAAGCTTCTTCCCTCCAAAAATTAGCATTAACATCGAAGAAGAAATCCCATGGTTCGTTCTTGAGGGAACTAAGAACAACCCTAGCTGGCTAGTTGGACGAAGTGGAACTTTACTAAAACCCCTCAACCACATTAAGGAATCAGGCATACAGTATTTGGTAAGTAGCTTACCGAGACTTTATGGAATTTGGGATGGTCAAACCAGCAGCTCTCGCTTCTCCTCCGCTATATTTAGTAAGTTTCGCTATGCCACTAAATCTCTTCGCGCCCTCGAGGATCGAGGTGGCTTTCCTTTCTCCGTATCAAGATTTAGAATTCTTGAAGAGGGAGGTATTGAAATCGAACCGGAAAGTTCGAAAAGCGCCAGAGCCAAAAAATTATCAATCGCATTTGACAATGTTGACCATTTACCTGACCTACTTAAGAGATACGCCTTAGTCAGAAAAGACCTATTGGGAAGGGATGTGGTTGTGGACAAGTTGGACCTACGTTTTAAAGGAAGGGTAGTGGCGGTCTCGGAAATGTAGTCCAAGCAAATGGTTAGCCTATTTTATATTTTATACCCCTAAACTAAACAAATCTTGTTGCCTACTCTTAACTTTAGGTAGTATGAAGTTAAGTGAGAAGTCTGATCTTGAGGTGATCCGCCCTTGCTAACAGCAATTCACAGCCGTTCAGATTTCTGCTAGGTGAGGCCCATTTTTTCGCCTCGCAACAAGAATGCTGCTCAACCAAGATAGAGCTGGAAGCTGAGCTAAAATATTTAGGAGTTAAGTTGTGAGTACAAAGCCTGAAATTATCGTTGGTCTTGATATTGGCACTACTAAAATTGCAGTCATTGTCGCCCAAGCCAATTCTAATGGAAGCGTCGACATCATCGGCATTGGAAAACATCCCTCTCAAGGTTTGAGAAAGGGCGTTGTGATAAACATTGAGGCAACTGTAAACTCAATTAGGCGAGCCATAGAGGAAGCTGAATTAATGGCGGGGTGTGAGATTCATTCGGTCTATGCCGGTATCGCCGGAGAGCACATTCGCGGATTTAACAGCCATGGAATTGTCGCGGTTAAAAACAAAGAAGAAATAAGCCCAAAAGATGTGGAGAGAGTCATCGATGCTGCGCAAGCCGTTGCGATACCAATGGATCGTGAAATTCTTCACATTCTCCCACAGGAATACTTAGTTGATCAACAAGACGGAATACGCGAGCCACTGGGAATGAGCGGTGTAAGGCTTGAGACAAAAGTGCATATCGTGACAGGAGCCGTATCTAGCGCTCAAAACATTGTTAAAAGTGCCAATAGGGTTGGACTTCAGGTTAGTGATATTGTTCTTGAACCCATAGCCTCTGCTGAGGCAGTTCTGTCGCCCGAAGAAAAAGAACTCGGTGTTGTCTTGGTTGATATAGGAGGTGGAACCACAGATATCACTTTATTCCATTCCGGCTCTATCAAACATACAGCTGTCATACCGCTAGGAGGGGACAATCTCACCAACGACATAGCTCATGGCTTGAGAACTCCAAAATCATCCGCTGAAAATATAAAACAACGCTATGGTGCTGCGATGACATCTCTGGTTAAAAGCCAGGAGACAATCGAAGTGCCCTCTACTGGGGGTAGAGAACCCGAAGTTCTTTCTCGCTTGATTCTGGCCGAAATACTTGAGCCAAGGATGGAGGAAATACTAACTTTGGTGCAAAGAGAATTAGAAACCTCTGGTTTCGATGGAATGTTGGCCGGAGGAGTGGTGTTCACCGGTGGCACTGTCCTACTTGAGGGAACAATTGAATTGGCTGAAAGAATCTTCAAAATGCCAGTAAGAATAGGTGTTCCAGCAGAGGTTGGCGGCCTGGTTGACGTAGTTAATTCACCCGCATACGCCACTGGCGTTGGGCTGGTTCTTTACGGCGCTAAAGAAGTCGAAGATGAGACAAGTTCGCAAATTTCCGAGGATAACGTCTTATTTAAGATTAAAGACGCCGTCCAACGCTGGTTTGCGGAGCATCTATAAACGACCTTGACATCTTTTCTTCCCAAGGCTTGTCGCCTGCTCGCCTTGACCCTACTCATTTCGATGTTGCTTCTGATGGTCAATGGCCGAAGCGAAGGGGAGAAACACTCCCATTATATGGGCGACTACCCAGCATTTTTCGCTGCAGGTCAATTATCCCAAACAAGAGACCTAAAAAAACTCTACAGTACTGAAGCCCAAAAAAGTATCCAAGCTCCATTAATCAGAGATGGAAATTCCTACCTTGAGTTCGCCTATCCACCATTCGTGGCTTTAGCTTTCGAGCCAATAGCTAAATTTTTCAGCCCATTTTGGGGAAAGGTTCTCCTAATGCTGCAACTAACGGGCTTATTGCTTTTAATTTCCAATAGGTTCGCAAAAGAAAATTGCATCGGGCCAGATATAATATTCTCTGCTGCAATTTGTTTTTTCCCCACCTTCAGCTCCATTGCTGGCGCTCAAAATTCAGTAATAAGCTTGGCGATACTTATTGGGATTGTTTCAAGTCTTAGTAAAGAAAATCCTAAGTCTGACTTTCTAGCTGGCCTACTCCTAGGTGTTTGGCTTTTCAAACCCCAATTTGCACTAGTTGCTTTAGCTCTCTTGGTGATCCGGGGAGTATCCAGGCACTTTATCTCCGGTTTTCTCAGCTTTGCCTTCGCTATCTATTGCGTCACTGCATTGTATTTCTCCCCTGATTGGCCAGTGATTTGGCTCCAAAGTGCAATAGATTTTTCTTCACGAGAAGCCGTAGTTAATTATAATCAGCATATTTCTATTTTCGCTCTCGCTCGCACAATAGGCTTTGAAGGAGCTCCCTCATACCTAATATGGATCTCAGTGGGCCTGCTAGCTTCATTCCAATTTTACAAGCTACGCTCTGATAAAAAACTAGGAGTGAGCAGTGCCAAAGACCTATACCTTTTGGGACCAGCAATAATTGCTCTCTCTCCACATTGTCTTTACTACGAAGCAACTCTACTGCTTCCTGCTCTTGGAATGATTCTACTAAGTCGAAACAAACAGGGCTCTGCAATTTTTGCGTGTGTGATTTGGATCCTAAGCGCCTTGGCCTGCTTATTTAAAGAGGATTTGTTTATTCAACCCCTGGCTCTGGCCGCTATTCTTACATTAGTAAACTCAAAGCCTGTGGATAAGTTAAGAGAACAATCTCAACCTACCCACCTATAAATTAAATCTAGATTTAGCTATTTAGTGAACCCTGATCAACTATTACTATTTCAAAATAACATCTTACAAGGTTATCAACAGTAGGTGATATTTTTTCTCTTCTTCTACCCAAGTATGCTCGTCTCATCATTGAAGAATTGTCGCTGAACTTTAGTAGCAGCCTCTTTATTTTATCTTGGAACTTGATAGATTATTGTTCTAGCTCCAGAGTTTTTACCCTGGGGCTTTAGGAAAATTTAAGGTAAAATAGGAATCCGACTTTGAGTTCTGTTTATTTCGATAACTAGTCAGAACCAGCTCAGACAGTTTTTAGTTTGTTGTTAGCGTCGATAGAATTTTTACAATATTTCATTTGTATTATTGTTTTGTGTTAGCTCAGGATAGTCTCAGTTTAAAAAATGAAAAAACGGGCGAAAAAGAAACTTTTAAAATCACAGTCTAATGTTAAAAATGTAGCTGTAAACTGGCCCAATCAACAACCAGACCTCGGCCAACGCCCGGTGACTAAAAAATCTACTTCGGCTAAGGCCAAGCAGGCCACCTCGAGCAATCTCCCAGACCTGAATAATACTGATGACGTTGTTCTGCACTGGAGTACTGGAAACTCGAAACCCAAATCATCCAGCGAGACCCCTGCTAAGAAGCAGCCTACCGTAGATAAGGGACTAGATAGCAAACCAGAGAGTATCGAAAGCAAGAGCCTCGTTGATAGTCAGCTAAGCTTTAGCATGGAACAAGATTCCGCAAGCGACGGCACAGCAGATTTATCCTTTAAGAAAGCCGACCAAAGCGGACTAGAAGCCAGCTCTTCTAGTCAAACAGATATTGAGAAAACCACAAAACTTAAACCAAATCAGATTCCACCCCTTAGTAGCTCACCTTTAGGTGTTCCGCCGGAAGAGCTTTCTAAATCAAGTAAAACGTCACCAAAAACAACTGTCAGTAAGGAGGCGCAAAAGATGGCTACAGATAAAACCAACAAGACAGAGAACAAGGTTAAAATTAAAGAACTCGGTGGAGCGGAGCAGGGCTCTCCCGATGAAAGCAATAAAGAAGTTGCAAAAAAATCTCTAAAAACCAGTGAAGGCTCCGTCTCGGAGAAAACTTCCAAGAAAAAGACTGCACCAACTGAGAGACATAAAACTTCAGTTGAATCACATGCTACATCCAAAGCAGCTAGCACTAGCGTAGAAAGTAAAAAAATCTCTGAGAACGAAAAGCCAAGAGGCGAATCCTCCTACAAAGGAGGCGAATCTTCGAAAGCCAACAACAATGAAAGTTCGGGGAAAGACAAAGATATTAAATTTGATGAAAATAGAAACTATACTGAGGAACCTATGGGAGCACGTATAAAGGTAATTGGAATTGGTGGTGGCGGTGGAAACGCTGTCAATAATATGATCAAAAGCGGACTAGAAGGAGTTGAATTTATCGCTGCCAATACGGATGCGCAGGCTCTTACTTCCTCGAAAGCACCTAAAGCTCTACAGTTGGGCTATGAGCTGACAAAAGGCTTGGGTGCTGGGGCAAATCCCGACGTTGGGTTAGCTTCTGCTCAAGAAAGCATTGACGATATCAAAAAAGAGCTCGAAGGCGCGGACATGGTGTTTGTAACCGCTGGAATGGGCGGTGGAACTGGTGGGGGAGCTGCCCCAATTGTTGCGAGTATCGCTAAAGAGGCTGGAGCATTGACAGTAGGTGTCGTGACTAAACCTTTCCTTTTTGAAGGAAAGCGAAGAATGAGTAATGCTGAATCCGGGATAGAAGCGCTAAAAAAAGAAGTAGATACTCTCATCACGATTCCTAACCAACGGCTATTATCAGTTGCTGGCCGAAGCACATCGCTTATTGATACCTTTGGTAGTGCTGATGAGGTTCTTTACCATGCCGTTAAAGGTATTAGTGACCTGATTCTTTTTGAGGGTCTGGTTAACGTCGACTTCGCTGATGTTAGAGCTGTTATGAGCGAAATGGGTATGGCCATGATGGGCTCCGGAGAGGCCGAAGGCGAAAATCGTGCTGTTGATGCTGCTGACAAAGCCATCTCCAGTCCTCTTCTTGAAGATATATCGATTCACGGTGCTAGAGGTATTTTAATAAATGTTACGGCTGGACCGGACGTGACTCTTCAGGAAATTAACGAAGCTGCTGAACTTATTCATGCCGAATCTCATGAAGATGCGAACATTATATGGGGTATGGTAATTGATGAGACTATTGGCGACAAAGTTAGAGTCACTGTGATTGCAACTGGATTCGGTGACAATAATGCACTGAAAAGCTCGGGAGTATTGAGCTCTACCAAACGACCTGCCCAGTCTAATTACTCATCCGTCTCTGATCCAAGAAAAGCTCCAGAAGTTCAGGGGTTCAATAAAGGTCGAACCCAAGAAGAAGGTCCAGAAGTTAAACTCAAACCTATCTCTGTTATTACCTCTGGTGGAGACGAAGATAAGTATGAAATTCCAACCTTTCTAAGAAAACAAGCAGACTAGCTCGTTGCTTACTCCGGGAGCATTTACTGCTCCCGGAGCTCTTATAAAATTTCGTCTTGCCGGGAGTACTTCTCGTAAAGCCTGTTTTTGACGTCATAGGCCCAATAAATTGGGCTTCA
>CALKYB010000094.1 GCA_938003565.1 uncultured bacterium | reverse complement strand
CACCAAAACCCCAGTGATGGCTACCCGGATTCTTCGGTCCGACCCAACCTTGAGACCGAAGTTCCTTTGATAGCAGCCTGTTCATCATCCCATGCCCAACACAAACAACCGGGCCTTTGGCCTCTGCGAGTCTTATTAGCTCCTTTACACCGATCAAAGCCCTTTTCCTGGCCTCAAAGAACGACTCACTGTTACGGGAGTATCCGAGAAACCAAAAAAACCTAAACAACGGCACCAATACCAGCGGTGAAATGTTAATTTGTAGAAAGCTAGGATAAGGCAGTCTCGCTTCGTCAAACAAAGGGAATGATTCAGAAGATTCCCGAAGCAACTTAGCGGATTTTCTAGCCCTGGCAAAGTTGCTGGAAATTACTAGTTCACAGTCTTTCACGATTGATATCAACGCTTGTGGTGGAACATCCTGCTGATGTATTCCCGCCGAATTGTATTCATCAATCCAATTTTTAAGGCCTAGAGAATTCCAAAAGCTAGGTTTGGTCAAACTCGTCCTACCATGCCTAACTAAGACAATCATCCCGTCTTAAATCTCTATTAAAACCAACTAATAGTTTTACCTTACTACAAACGTCTCAACCGCTTCTAACCGACTCATGTCATCACCATGCTGAACTCTAACAATATCAGCCACTATCGCCTCAGACTTAGTAGAAACTATTCTAACTCGGCCGACACTATCGTTACCCAAATTAAACAGACTATTTAGACCAATATCTATACCACGTGTTCCTTGAAGCGTTAGTGTTTTCCTCCCCAGTTCTACATCCGATGCCTGATCATAACCTACTACTGTCACCTCAACTTCAGAGCCACTAATATTAAAAAGCCGCAGCCAATTCAGCTGATTTCTAAAGCTATTATAGGAGCCATTAGCTTCCAAACCTAGTGGTTTATGTCCGTTAACTGTCTGGGAACTTAATATCTTACCATCAGCACGGTAAATGTAGGAGGTACTTTTAGAGATAAGTCTACTATTATTGGCACTTCGTATCTCCGCAATTCCGGACTCACCATCTAGCAAACCCTCTCCTGCATCAAAGTGAACAGTCTGCAAGGCTTCTAGGTTAAACTCGTAGGTTTTGAGATGTCCAGCTGTGTTAGAGTAAACGTCAACAATTACGCGCTCAGAGGCTCTATTTATATTATGCAACTCAAGCCAATTTGCAGCACCTGCTCCTCTAGAAACGGCTACATACTGAGCACCTGCAAGACCAGTTGAGCAACTGTCTGCCAATGAGAAGGCACTCATGCGTTCCCCATCCATAGTTGAACTATCAACCCCGTATCTAAACAACTGGGCGCTGTAATTAGCTCCTGTTTCAGATGGTATGACTTCGACTAACCCATAGCGATTTAGCTCGGTGTCTTCATGACCAGCGGAAAGATCCTGCCTTCCTCCAGGAGCTACGCTAACTCGTTCTGAAGAAATCTCCACGCCAAACATATCATGACGCTTCACTTCAAAAGATAATTTCTTCTCCTTCTCCAGGTTCACTAATTGTAGATAGTGAGTTGTCGGATAATTAACATCCTCAGGCGCTAAACTCGGCTGAAAGGTATTAAAACCCGCGTAGCAAGAATTACTGACACTCCCGTCAGCCATCGCAAATAGTTCAGCCGTACCACCCAACGATTCATCCTCGATCGCCGTAGAGAAAAACTGCCCTACACCAATCGGGGCAAACAGTCCCATATCTCCAGCAATACATCCCGCTGGCATCGAGAGTAGGTCTGCTCTTCCATAGTCAAACATCGAAAACCCAGCCATGTCATTAATAGAGTAGTCAATCTGCTGACCTCCATTAAAAGACATTACTTCACTAGAAAGAAGGGTTCCCGCAGAACCGTAGAGTGCAATAGTTACTGTAACTGGGTCAGTGCAAATATTTGTCATTGAAGCAAAGTTCTGTTGATCACAGAATCCGTTCCACTGAACACTTGCAAGACCAGCAGATGGAGGGGCATCAATTAGACCCGCATCGACACTCAAGTTAATATCCCCAGCATTTAAGGTATAAACCCCAGTCATACCTGTTAGCGGATCAACGTCGCTATCCAGGGAATCATCACCTCCTAGATCATTTGTTGTAAAATCATAACCAGCTGGAGGAGCAAATGTAACTTTATAATCGCCAGGCGGAAGATTCGTGAACAAAAAATTACCATTAGAGTCAGTGGTCATCGTGAACACTTGGTCATCCCCACCACCAGGGACGCCATCTGCTCCAAAGTATGTAGCGGTTACAACAACTCCGGCAACGCCATCCTCTCCAGGATTCTGAACACCGTCCCCGTTAGAATCATACCAAACAGTATCCCCTAGGCTCGCCACAGTAGGATCTAAAACCAAACCAGCATCAACATCGGTAATATCCTCTCCAATCCCAATTGAAATTACTGGAGTCACCCCTGTAAACGGATCTGCATCACTGTCAAGGCTATCATCTCCACCAGTATCATTGCTGGTAAAGGAATATCCAGCCGGAG
>CALKYB010000093.1 GCA_938003565.1 uncultured bacterium | reverse complement strand
TTCAAAAACGACTACAGCTTCCGCTGAACGAATTTACCTAGCAAAAACCAAACAACGTTAAACGTGGTCAGCAATCTAAGGGAAACAGATTAACTTTATAGTTTAGAATTGCCATCTCAAAAACAAGAAAGTTATCAAACTACTAAAACCTAAATACAACATAAAATTAATATACAAACCTGTGGTAACAATACAAATTTTAAGCGTGTCTTTGATTTGACGAAATGAAACTCCAATTTTATCATTTAATTCGCCAGAGGGGCAAGTAACAATACTGTGACAATTCTCGCTTCTAAACTTCGGAATCATAAAATTGTTAATATTAACAATGGCTTGGGATTTGCTTTGGATTTAAAATTCCGGGTAAACACATATAGGTATTCCCTTAGCCCCAGGTCTGTAAAGAGGCCGGAGGAATGATTTATAAAGATTTTGAATATCTCGTTTGATTCATAAGAAACTCTCTGATATCCCTTCTGCTCCCGCGGGAGTGGTGGAATTGGTAGACACGCTAGACTTAGGATCTAGTGCTTAACCGCGTGGGGGTTCGAGTCCCTTCTCCCGCATTTTCTACCATATTTTTGGTAGTTGGTCTCTTCAGGTGGAACCGGCCGTTATGACAAACAGGGCTTGGCGTCAACGGGGCTTCTGCGGAGTAGCAACTTTTCTTGCAAAGTAATAGACCAATTCTACTATAGTGACTTACCTTTAATTATGATTGTGCAGAATAATGGAATTGATCCTTTGATGCATATTTTTTGGGCTTTTGAAAATGACTAAAGTATCAATAGAAGAAAAAAGTGAAATAGCCAGAGAAATTAGCATTTCGATTCCGAGATCTAATTACGATCAAAAACTGGAGTCTCAGTTAAATAAAATTTCGAAGACGGCAAAAATAAAAGGCTTTCGAGAGGGTAAAGCCCCCGTGCACATTGTTAAGAAGATGTATGGCAGTCATGTACAGGATGAGGTTCTTTCAGATTTGATAGGGAAAGCCTATAGTGAAGCTCTCGATGAGCATAAACTCAACGTTATTGGTCACCCTAAAATTGACATAACTCCCATAGAAGATGAAAAAGACCTAGAGGTTAAAGCTTTGGTGGAGCTGTACCCTAGTCCTGAAATTAAGGATTATAAAAGTTTAGCTTTTGATTGTGAAGTTGAAGAGCTTTCGAAGGACGCAGTTGATAACGAGCTTAAGCGTCTTGCTGAGGCTTTTGCCACAACCGAGAAAGTGGAGGGACGCTCAAAGGTTGAGGATGGAGACCTTCTAGATCTATCCTTTAATGGAACAATTAACGGCGAGCCTTTTGAGGGTTCGAATCAAGAGAATGCTCGAATTGAGGTTGGACGCGGCAGCTTTCCGAAAGAATTCGAAGATGCGCTGATTGGTCTTGAGCTCAACAAAGAAGCCGAAGTCTCTGTAGAGATGCCAAAGGATATAGCCAACCCCGCTCTGGCTGGTAAGAAGGCTAAGTATACGGTTCTAGTAAAGGAAATCAGTTTAAAGAAGACTCCTGAGTTGAATGAAGAGTTCATCAAAGAGAATAAAATTTCGGAGAGTCAAGAGACTTTGAAAAGCGAGCTAGAAGCTAGACTAAAAAGCGAGTTAGAAGCACGAAATACCCAGGAGCGGGAAACTAAATATTTTGAAGCATTGTTTAAAAAATCTTCGTTTGAAGTTCCTCAAGCTATGATTGACGAGGAGATCCGTCACATACTTTTTGAAGCTCGTCTACTTGACCCATCTGATCAAAAATCCTACCAGTTAAGTGTTGAGGGTTTTCGAGAGAATCTTGGTGAGGGAGCACTCTTTCGGGTCAGAAAAAGAATCGCCCTGGAGAGTATTGCAAAGCAAGAATCTATTGAGGTGGATGAAGAACAGGTCAGTAAATGGTTAGACGAGCAGGCAGCGGAATCCAAGGTCGAGCGAAAACAGGTGGAAGAGATGTATGGTTACCCCGGCTCCTTAGATCGTCTAAAGTCATACATTGGTCAGCAGAAAACGGTAGAGTTGTTGCTTTCTCAATCCAAGATTAAAGAGACCAAAAAAAAGCCTGACCAGCAGAAGGCTTAGGTCGCTGATATTAGCCCTGCATTTTTAGTTGTCATATTGTTATCTCTGAGCCTATAGTCAGGAGCTGATTTCGCTTCTTTACTGGGCGACATAGTCTGCATGAATCATCCAGTTTTGGTTGGTCATAAAGACGAACAGATTTTATACAAACTTTTAGCTAGTCGATGTTATCAAGAATTAGGAGATTTTAATGAACTACGTTCCATATGTAATCGAGCAGACAGGAAGAGGGGAACGCTCCTACGATATTTACTCCCGGTTGTTAAAAGACAGGATAGTTTTTCTTGGCTCTGAAGTAAACGATGTAGTTGCAAACGTTATCATCGCCCAGTTTCTTTTCTTAGAAAGCGAGGATCCTTCTAAGGATATATTTTTCTATATTAATTCACCTGGTGGTTCTGTTACGGCTGGCTTAGCGATATATGATACAATGCAATATGTCTCGCCAGATATTTCGACTCTTTGCCTAGGTCAGGCAGCGAGCATGGGAGCCTTTCTTTTGTCGGCTGGTGCTAAGGGCAAAAGAGCAACCTTGCCTCACTCTAGAATAATGATTCACCAGCCTTCCGGAGGTTTTCAGGGGCAGGTTACCGATGTTGAAATTCACGCTGAGGAAATGCGCCGTCTTAAGAAGGATCTCAATGAATCATTTGCTGAGCATTGCGGGAAGGAGGTAGCGACTGTTGCTGCTGATACTGAACGCGACAACTTCATGTCGGCTAAAGAAGCTAAAGATTATGGGATTGTAGACTCAGTGGTTAATAAACGGCCTGTACCAATTACAAAGTCATAGAAAATTGGTCCTGAAATGGCCTGAAGAGATAAATTAATATTTTACCTTTACTTCAGTTTTTGCTTATTTAGTCTTAAGCCTTTTGTGGCTTGTCGCAAGTGTTAAGCTAATTGTGGTGATGATTCCTTATTTAGGTGCTAGTTGAATAAATCAAGTGACAAAAATCAGTCTGGATTAGTTTGTAGTTTCTGTGGAGCTAGTCAGGAAGAGGTTCGAAAGCTCATTGCGGGACCTGGGGTTTATATTTGCGATCAATGCATTGACCTCTGTAACGATATCATTCTTGATGAGGTCGGTGATGATGAGAGTACTGAGTCTTCAAGCAGTATTCCAAAGCCTAAGGAAATATTCGATTTTCTTGGTGACTATGTAGTTGAGCAAGAAGCTGCCAAAAAGATATTGTCCGTTGCGGTTTACAACCACTACAAGAGGGTCGAGGACTCTGCATCGAAGAGTGAGGTTGAGTTGTCTAAGTCCAACATTCTTTTGGTT
The DNA here is from genome assembly GCA_938003565.1 of uncultured bacterium. Taxonomy (GTDB): domain Bacteria; phylum Bdellovibrionota_C; class UBA2361; order SZUA-149; family CALKYB01; genus CALKYB01. Next base: position 5,890 of record CALKYB010000093.1, on the reverse strand, counting down.
GGACCAACTGGTTCTGGAAAAACATTGCTTGCGCAGACTCTAGCTAAAATTATTGACGTTCCTTTTACAATTGCGGATGCCACAAATCTAACTGAAGCGGGTTATGTGGGAGAAGATGTTGAGAATATAATACTAAACCTTCTTCAAGCTGCAGATTATGACGTGGAAAAGGCCCAGCGTGGAATTGTTTATATCGATGAGATCGATAAAATTTCTAGAAAATCGGAAAATCCTTCTATAACTCGCGACGTCTCAGGTGAGGGAGTCCAACAGGCCTTGCTTAAAATAATAGAGGGCACCACAGCCAGTATTCCACCTAAGGGTGGTAGGAAGCATCCTCAGCAAGAGTTTTTACAGGTTGATACTTCAAATATTTTATTTATTTGCGGTGGAGCTTTCATGGGCCTAGAGGACATTATTTCCAAGCGCTCTTACGGCAATTCTATGGGCTTTAGTGCTAAGGTTCAAGCAAAGGTGGAGCGCAGTAACCTCTTGCAAGATGTTGAGCCTGAGGATTTGCTAAAGTATGGCTTGATACCTGAATTTGTAGGAAGATTGCCTGTAGTAGCGACTCTCAAAGAGTTAGATGAGAAGGCTTTAGTGAATATTTTGTCCGTTCCGAAGAATGCTTTGGTTAAGCAGTATCAACGTTTGTTCGAGATGGAAAACGTTGGTTTAAAATTTACTGATGATTCTCTTAAAGCTATTGCTCAGCAGGCAATAGATCGAAAACTAGGGGCTCGAGGACTGCGGGCTATTCTTGAAGAGATCATGCTTGAGCTCATGTATGAGATACCTTCTCAAGAGGACATTAAAGAAGTGGTAATTTCTGAAGAGAGTGTGACTCGAGGGGAGCAGCCTTTGATTGTTTATGAGCACAAGGCTGAGTCTGCATAGACTTTCCTATAAAGGAAATTAAACCGAAAAAGCTACCTAACCTGTCTCCAGATACTGCTATGGTAGTTAACTATTCCAAGCTTTCAATCTTCCTATCGTTGTCGATCACATTTCTACCAAATTAGGGTAGTCTAATCTCCTTTAGATTAAAGTCAGCTTTCTTGATGGCTTTTGGGGTTTTTACGAAAACAACTAGTTGGATATCCTTTGGTGGATTTTTTCTGAAATTTAGCCGTTTAGAGCCTCCACTAGACATTGAACCAGCAGTTTCGAGCTTCACACCATTGGAGTCTTGTATTTCATAGCTAACTACACTGCCTTTTGGATCTTCAATTTCAAATAACAATTGATTAGGTTTTAGGGTCATGAAGTTAGTAAAAAGAGATCCCATTCCACCAGTTAAAGCTGCTTTATTTTTTTCTTTGGTTGCTGCCTGACTTTTCGGATCACTAACCACAAGGTTTACACCTAAGTTTTTTAGTTTTTCTGAAGGTAGGGACTTGCCATAGTGTTGGCTTAGGTTTTTAACAACAACAATAGATTCTGGGTCGTTCTCGGGAGCAAAAACTTCTACTGTCCCGCTCAGGGAGGCAATAGTGACGGCTTTTCGCCTTGGGTTTTTCAACTCTAGGGTGGTAGAATTCTTGACTCTAGTGAATTTATTTAAAGCCTTAAATTTAGAGCTTGTTTTTTCAGTGTTAATTAAGTTTTTGCCGGTATCATCAACTGCTTTTTCAATCGTGGTTTTAACACCCTTGATATTATCGAGATCAATCTCATCTCCCACTAGTTGTAGGTCTAATTTTAAGTAGGAGTCAAAATCACTGCCAGTCGTTCGACTATCCTTGATTTCACCAATCGAAACATCCAAGGCAAAACAGCTTGATACCAACAAAAGATTAATTACTAAGGTAAAAAAATATTTCATGTCTACAGGCTCCTTGGTCGTGTGTGCCGAAGATTATAATCAATCTTCACCCCGGGGTATAGCAGTGCGTTAGCACTGCCAGTAAATTATATACTGAAACCACTATAAATTTCGGTATTTTAGTTTACCTTCCATAGTTTCAGTATAAGCCGAGCGTGAGCGAGGCGATTATACAGGTATATCCCGCCCAAGATATTCTTAGAAGCGCAGCTTCGCAAGAAAATTATATTAGTCCCTAAACGTCATAAATTTGGATTGGCTTGTGACCTTATTGGTAAGACAGGAATTAAGGTTTTAAGCATATAATTAAATCCTATGTAAATAGTGCAATATTTAAGTATTGAAGGAATCTAGTGATTTGCGGAAAAATAAACATATTAAAAAAATAATGGTTTATGCCGATAATTAACAATATTAACAGTGTAGGCCGTAAAATTTTAATTATTTGTAACATATCCTTGCCAGACGGCGTCTTAGTAATTAGGTGATATGGAGTAGATTTAGTTGGATTGAATTCTCTAGTTCATGGCTTCGGTCCAGATATAGATTTTTAGTTTATCCGATTTAAAGGATTTGAGGTTGCCTCATTTTTAAATTGGTTACGTTTGTTTTCAAACTGCAGAAAGGTATTTTTATGAGCGACGAGAGCCCCAAAAAAGTTGTCAACCCAATCCCTCTTTTGGCTTTGCGGGATATTATAATTTTCCCTCAAATGGTTGTGCCTTTGTTTGTTGGTCGAGAGAAGAGTGTGCGTGCTCTTGAAGAAGCCGAGAAGCAAAAGAAACCAATCATGCTTGCTGCTCAGCGAGATGCCAAAACCCATCACCCTGGACCCGACGACATTTTCTCCGTAGGAACTTTGGGGGAGATAATGCAAATGATGAAGCTCGCGGACGGAACCGTGAAGGTTTTGGTAGAGGGGAAAAAGCGGGCTAAAATAGAGAAGTTTGTCGAGACTGAAGATTTCTTTTTAGTTGATGTTGAGGAGCTTCCCGAGGACACAGAGACTGACTCTGAGCTAAAAGCTCTCATTCGTTCCGTTAAAACTTCCTTTGAAAATTATGTAAAGTTGGGCAAGAAAATTAGTCCTGAAATGATACATCAAATCAACTCCATTGATGACCCGTTTCGTCTTGCTGACCAAGTTATTGTTCATCTTAATATCAAGCTTGAGGAAAAGCAGGATATTTTAGAAACAGATAGTAGCTCAGCTAGGTTGGAGAAGATATACGGCCATATGAAGTCGGAGATCGAAATTCTTCAAGTTGAGAAGCGAATCCGTACTCGCGTCAAAAAGCAGATGGAGAAGACGCAAAAGGAGTACTATCTTAACGAACAAATGCGAGCTATTCAAAAAGAGCTTGGCGAAAAAGATGATTTTCGAAATGAAGTTCAAGAGTTAGAAGATAATCTCAAAGCTAAAAAGATGCCTCAAGAGGCGAGAGAAAAGACGGAGAAAGAAGTTCGTAAACTCAAAATGATGTCCCCAATGTCAGCTGAGGCTACCGTAGTTCGAAACTATGTTGACTGGATGTTAAGTTTACCATGGGATGATTTCAGCGATGAAAAGCTTGATATCTTAGCTGCTGAAAAAGTTTTGGATGAAGATCATTTTGGACTGTTTAAAGTTAAAGAGCGGATTTTGGAGTATCTTGCGGTTCAGAAACTTGTTGGGAAGATTAAGGGTCCAATTTTATGTTTGGTTGGACCTCCTGGTGTTGGTAAAACCTCACTTGGAAAATCGATAGCTGCCGCTACTGGTCGGGAATTCGTGCGAATTGCCCTTGGTGGAGTAAGAGATGAGGCTGAAATTCGTGGCCACAGAAGAACCTATATTGGAGCTTTGCCTGGTAAGATTATCCAATCACTGAAAAGAGCTGGGAGTAGTAATCCGGTTTTCCTCCTAGATGAGGTTGACAAGATGTCTGCAGATTTTCGTGGGGATCCAGCAAGTGCTTTGCTTGAAGTATTGGATCCGGAGCAGAACGAAACCTTTAACGATCATTATTTAGACGTAGACTACGATTTGTCGAAAGTGATGTTTATTACGACTGCTAATGATCTGGGTGGTATTCCTGGGCCTCTGCGAGACCGAATGGAGATAATTAACATCGCTGGCTATACCGAGCTTGAGAAGATGCAGATTGCCAAAAAGTATCTTATACCAAGGGCTTGCGAGAAGAATGGTTTAAGCGTTGATCAGGTGGACTTTGAGGATGAGTCTTTACTTGCCATTGCAAGACATTACACCAGAGAGTCTGGTGTTCGTAACCTAGAGCGAACTCTTGAGGGTGTTTGTCGTAAAGTGGCTGTTCGTCTTGTAAAAGAGTCTGAAAGTGATGAAACTTCCATCGCAGCTGAAGAAAAAAAGGCTGATTCTAAAAAGTCAGATTCTGCTCAAGAGGAAACTAAAACTAAGTCTTCGAAGAAAAAGGATGCCAAAGTTAAAGTTAAATCAAAGGCTCCAGCGTTGATTACCTCGGAGAATATAGAAGGTTACTTGGGTGTTAAAAAATTCAAATACGGCGAGCAAGAGCAGGAGCATCAGGTGGGGGTCACGACTGGACTAGCTTGGACTCAGTTAGGTGGTGAGTTGCTAGTTATTGAGGTTTCTGTGGTTCCTGGTCGAGGAAGGCTAATTATTACCGGAAAGTTAGGTGATGTAATGCAAGAGTCTGCACAGGCAGCTATGATGTATGTTCGTTCAAGAGCTAATATTCTTGGGCTGCCCCGTGATTTTTATTCTAAGATTGATACCCATATTCACGTTCCAGAAGGTGCAATTCCCAAAGATGGACCTTCTGCTGGTGTGACTATGGTTACTTCTATTACTTCAGCCATTACGGGTATTCCTGTGGACAGAAATATTGCGATGACTGGAGAGGTGACACTTCGTGGACGAGTTCTGCAGATTGGTGGTTTAAAAGAGAAGATTCTCGCAGCTCATCGTGGTGGAATAAACAGAATTCTAATTCCTAAGGACAACGAGAAGGATATTGAGGAAATACCAGCATCGGTTCGCGAAGGAATAGAAATCATCACGGTAGGGCACGTTGATGAAGTTCTAAAGGAGGCATTGGTTGTCGAAGACCATCAAGACTATCAAAATCTTCTTGAGACAAGAGACAATAGGTTTGAGGAGCTTTATAAAAATCCAAATGATAAAGTGAAAGTTCCAGGTGAGTCTGATGATTCTTCACCGGATATTGTGGCTCATTAAGGTTGTAGGTTCCTTAAATGTGTTGAAGTTTAAAGCCCTGCATTTGCGGGGCTTTTTTTATTTTGGGTTTGGAGCAAATTCAGCGGAATCATTGTTGAAAAATTATCGTGGAAACAGTTGAGCTCAACTCCTCTCTTCCAGCCAAAGTCATCGAGTGGTTTAGCTCAATTGATTTTAGGATTCTATATTTTGTATTCCAATTATACTCTAGCCTTGAACTTACCAGCGTAGGGGGTTTTAAGGGTTTGGCAGGCTCAGGGGGATGGGTTAGTTGGATAGAAATGTATCACCCTACTTGGTAGTTACTCGCAGTGAGCCTTCAACAAGCTCTAATCTATCTATTTTCTCGAGCAAAGTGTTAACGTCTTCATTATTACTTTTGCCTCTTTCGGCGATATTACCAGCTGAGAGAGAGGATTTAACTTTAGAAGGCAGATCTTTAGAGTTTAAACTAATATCATCCAGATAGACCTTTGGGGTACCATCCTCGGTGAATATTCTTAATGTCGCCTGGCCGTTTAGATAACGACCTTCACCAGCCAATATACCGCCAAATACCTGTGCTGCTTGTTCCAAAGGCACACTAAAGCTAGTGCTCAACTTTTCTCCAATTTCTGTCCGCAACTCAATTCCAAGTCCACGCAGTGGGTTTACAGCATGATCCGAATTAAAGAATACATTCAAATCGCGGGCGGTTAGGTCTATTGTTTGAGGCGCGGCCTCTTGATCGAACGCGTTATTGAGTTCAGATATCTTACGGGAGGCTGATTCGATTTCTTCTTCACTAGCACCAAGGTCTGCGAACATCTCTGGTGTTTCTTCCGTGTAATCAAGAATAAAGTCGT
>CALKYB010000092.1 GCA_938003565.1 uncultured bacterium | reverse complement strand
CCAAGAGTTGATTTTAGAATCATTTATTGGACCGTTCGCCGGTTCAATAGGAGCGTTCTTCTATGTGATAGGCGCTTTTATAGCAATTTTTGAAGTGGTTCAGCGAGGTCGATTTGCAATGGCTGGTTGGATGCTGATTGGTCCAACTCTTTTCTTTTTTGTTGTAAATACTAATACGACGACTTGGGGTTCTACCTGGGCCTTTGGTGACGAAGTTCGAAATAATCAGGCTGTATCTTCTGAGGTGCAGAGTTTACTAAGAGAGAAAAACCTAGAAACTGGCCGACCGGCGAGAGTCTCATGGCTTTTTTCAAAATTCACTAAGCTTACTAGTAAGACGGTAAACGAAGTTGTTAGGGTGCTTAGTGAAGGTAGAGAGGGAACTGATCTGCTTCATCAAAGGCGAATGGAAGCTTTTGCCGCTATTCACACAGGTTCTATTGACGATCCTGGATTGTTGGATCTCCTACATCACTCCTATATGTATGAATGTCGAGATGTAATTAAAACTGGCCGAATGATTAAGAACCCTGAGCTTGTAGGGGACTTGGACAAGAATGTTAGGCACTATCATGCAGCTCTTGACCGAAGAATTACCCTTACTTCTAGTGTTGCCAAGTATTTAGCTTCGATTCGGGCTTGGGATGGAAAACTTTATTCCGAAATAATGGAAAGTGACCCATTTGTGTCCGAAGAAGGGACTCGATCTGCGGCGACTGCAGTTAATGCCAAGCTTCATAAGCTAGCGGAAGAATCAATAAAAGAGAATGGACCAAGTATTGATTTAAAACAGTTTGGCGAGAAGTATGAGGAGTCTGTCTCTGCTCTTACCAATACATCAGTTTCTTGTAATCAAGTTTGGGATTTTGCAAGGCTTGGAATACTAATTGAATCCAAGAAGATAATTGATAGTGTTTCTAAAAGTACTAAGGAAGGGATTGACTCTAGTAGTCTTCAAGCTGGGGTGGATCATCAAAAGCTAATTTATGATATAGGGCGTTTGGTGGGGACTAACTTTGGTAAGAGAGATGTTGATTATTCCCAGATTGAGCTCACTCACATTAATATTGGTGAGATGGAGAAGCTTTACAAGATTATTGGAACTTATCTTCTTAGAAATCATTTAAATCGTGACTTGCCGTCCGCGTTTCTTCACAACTTTACAGATAAGTTTGAGAGAATGGAAGTTGAGGCACCAGCGACCAATAATATTGTAGAGTTTGACCGAGCAAGACTTCAAATGACTGAAGGAAAAGAGCGAAGTGCATTTATGACCAGCGCAGCTCAGCTTCCCTATTATCAAGGAATAGTTCTATATTTTCTTGGGGTTACTTTTCCATTTTTTGCTTTAATGCTTTTGATTCCAGGTAGACATTCTGGTTTCTTAATGTGGTTTGGCTTCTATTTCTGGGCCAAAAGTTGGGATATTGGTTTCGCAATGGCGATGATGTTAGACGATGTATTGTTTGCAATATTTGAAGTCTCTCATAAAGTAGAAACAATTAGCAACGGACTGGATCAGGAAACTTTAGCTCAAGGATTAGAATTACCCGAAAGTGCTGCATTAGCTGCTCATGTAGCGTCTGAGTTGGATCCTACTTTTCAATTAGCAACATACTACGCAATTATGGGAACTGTTCTTCATGCTATTCCTGTAATTTCTGCCCAGATCATTCTTGGTGGTATGAAAGGAGGCTCTGGATTAATCGCTCAAGGAATGAAGAGTTATTCAGATCATTTCTCTCAAGGTAGTTATGGATTGTCTTCAGCTCGTTGGGTTGTTGCGAATACCACTCAAGCTAACCAGCATATGGCTCAGTCAATAACTTCCATGACTAAGGGATATGGTAAACATGGTCATGGAGCGGGAATGACCGCGAAAGGAACAGATAAGGCAAACTCTGGTATTAAATATCAAACGCTAAATCAGCTGCACAACGATATGCAGAATCCGGAGCGAATAGCTAGGATGACGATGTATGGCGGAGCCATGGGTTTTGGCTCGGGTAGAGAAGTTTACACTGGAGACGGATTTTCAGCGAAGAATCTTGGAACTACAGGAGCGATAGCGGGAGAGGTAGCAAATCTTTTCGACGGTCCAACGAGTCCTAAGAAGGCTATCGCGAGAGAGGCAGCTAAACTTCTTCAGCAAGGTAGTAGTGATGTGAAGGCCTGGGGAGAGATGAATATGGAGACTCTCATGAAGAATCTCGAAGCAGCTGTAACAGATGCTAAACATTCTTCTATCGCGAACTCACTTAATAACTTGGGAATGAATATTGAGGTTGGTTACCATGCAAACGCTGATGGTCAAGATGCTCTCTTTAATCAATCTAATAGAGAGGTTGAGATGTTGTTTGCCATGATGGCTGGTGGAGCCGAAGGTTTGCTCAATGTCGCTTCTAAATCTTTTATAGCAGCTCAAAAAAATGAAAAAGTGATAAAGGAACAAATAGAATTTAGGGGTGCGTCAGGAGAGGATAGAGCTTTTGTCAGCGGTAAGATAGCTTCATTTGCGGCTGGAGCACTAGCTGCCAGACTACTTCCTAATGGTAAGGAACCTGAGGGGCAAAGCTTCTTTGAGTCTTCAGCGAATACGTTTCTAAAAGCTAAGGCTGAAGGTAAGCAGTTGAAGTTTATTTTTAAGGATCAGAGGTGGGTTACGGTAGAGGAAGGAGAAGTGGTTGAAGGTGATGAGGAAGGTGATGATTTTGGGGTGAATCCAAATAGCCCTAATGGTCCTAAGCAACCTTAAAATTCTCTAGGTTTGAGGTGCTCGTAGTTGGGTGATGGATGAACGTGTTGTTCTCGTCGAATCAATTGAGCTAAACCCCTCTCTTCCACCCAAAGTCATCGAGTGGTTTAGCTCAATTGATTCTCTGGTTTGTTTAATTTGTTCTATACCCCGGGGTGAAGATTATTTATAAATGCCGAAGTTTATAGTGGGCGGGGTATATGCAGCTGGCTCGTTGCTTATTCTTTCTTTAATTTTTCGTTTAAATCATTCGCTGTGCTGTCGATGTAGCTATAGAGTTTACAGGCTGAGAATATCATTGGGTGGTGGGGGTTAGCTCTATGTAGGTAGAGTAGTTCTTTTTCAAATTCGGTGATTTCGTCATCTTCTTTTATGGATTCTTCAATGGCTTGGAGGAGTTTTCTTCCTCTGGCTAAGAAGTTTAGAGAATCATACTTAAGCGACTCCTCAACACATGCCGATGACTCTTTAAGTTGTCCAAGCATTCTAAAGATAGGGAAGCGCTCGATTGAGAGGGAGGCAGAGTCTGAATTACTTCTTTCCATGGGGTTTAGTTTTAGGCTAGATTTCAAATAGTCTAAACCGGATTGATACTCTTTCTTTAAAAATTTAAGTCTGGCTTTAATTTCAAGAAAATTTGCTAGGCTGAACTCATCCTCACTGAAGTCAGACTGAGAGAAGGTTTTAATCTTTTCTTCTGCTTGAGGGGTTTGTCCTCTCCAGTAGTCGATAAATAGATCAAGCAAGACAATATCGGCTGGGACTTTTCCGGTGCTAAACATTAAACTAATTTCATCTTGGACGTCACGGGAACTACTCAGGCGTATAGCCTCCAGCAAGTTTGGAGAAGCGTTTAAAATAGTTTCTTTCTTTAAGCGAAGAAGCGGTAGAAAGCCTAGCTCGCGTTCAAGACTGTAGAGTTTTTCGGCGTCTTCTTGCATGCCTCTCTTAATAAGTTCGGGCCAGGAGGATTCAGAGAAATCTGAATCCTCTTCGCTTAACTTCTTTCTTCCAAGATTTAGCAGAGGGGAGAGAGTCGGGGCGCCTTTTCTAAAGTGGCTTGAGAGTAACTTAAGAATTTCAATTTCTTGCCTGGAAGCGTATTTATACAGGCAGGTACAAAGAGCAAATCCTGCTGACGCTATGGTTTGATCTGGGAGTCTCGCCAGGTTCAGCGCAAGTCCAAACTTCTTTTTGTTGGATACTCCTAACTCCTGGAGATGGTTACAAATAGAAGTTAAAGCTCTGCTGTAAATATCCTCCTCTAAAAATCCTCCGGGTAGAAAGATTAGACCTTTTTGAAAAAGTGCTGGGTTGCTTCCGATTGCTTCAACTGGGAAGAGATTTTTGTAATAGCTGGCAGTGCTTTCAGAGAGGATGTGGTTGACAACTACCATCTCTTTTTTAAAATCACCGCAGGATATTTCAGCCCAGTGACCTTCCCCCCAAGGGCAAAGACCAGAGAGTAAGCCATAAGCAAATAGAGAAAAAATATTAGTCTGACGGTTTATTTCAATCTCACCATTTTCAAAAAAAGGCACAATTTGAAATCCCTTACCTAGAGCGGATGAGTGGTCTAGCAGCAAAATTTGCAGTGAATTGGAGATATTAACGAGAAATTCTTTACCCTCAAGAGTGCTGCCGCCGGTAGCTGCTAGTAGAACATCATGAGATTCAGAGAGTTCTACGGCAATGCTGAGTTGGGGATCAAAAGATTTCCAGCAATTTGCGGCAAAAATTCCCAAATAAGAGGAGATACATAGAATAAGGTGTCTGTCCTTACCTTCGAGTGAGTTTTTACCTTTAAGTGGCTGTGCGTATAAGTCTAAAAGTCCAACTGAAGGCCAGGAGTAATCCAACTCATAGCCTAGGTACTCGTCGCGAAATCTAGCAGAGTTTGAAATAAGTTCATTTGCCCCTGCTTGAATTCTGTCATTTATTTGAAATGTACTCATAGTAGCTATTTCTGTGAATTAGCGTCTAATTGATACTTTTTTCTGCTAGAGACAAAGCTATCTAAGATTCTTTGAAAAGCATCAGCTTGGTCAAGATTACCTTTCTCTTTGGCAACGCGGATTGAACCTTCGATGGCTTTAAGATTGTAATTGTTGGCATTTAAGGCTTTAGCAAAACTTTCGCCTGCTAGGTCAATTTCACCACGATCTAAAAAGATAACTCCCAGTTCAGTGAAGGACGCAGCGTCATTTTTATCTAAGTAGATAGCATGTTTGTAATGTGCAATGGCTTGATCATGATTTCCCTGGCGATAGTCGATTCGACCTAGGAAGTGATGAGCAGGTCCGTAGCTAGGAACTTGAGTGGTAGCTTTTTGGATGTAGGTCTCAGCTTTCTGAAGTTTGTTGGCGTTATG
>CALKYB010000091.1 GCA_938003565.1 uncultured bacterium | reverse complement strand
CAGGATAATATGATTTTCTAGCCAAGACCTGCGGTCTTGTAGTCATAAATAGGTTTCAGTATATAATTTACTGGCAGTGCTGGCGCACTGCTATACCCCGGGGTGAAGATTATTTATAAATGCCGAAGTTTATAGTGGGCGGGGTATATTCCTACCCGAGAACTTCTTTAATCCCCTCTAGTAGTTGAGATCGGGTAAATGGTTTGAGTATGTAGTGTTCGGCCTGACAATCATATTCTTTTACGAAATCTGAACTTTTTGGTTGGGCAGTTAGCAAGATCACAGGAATATCCTGTGTAGCTTTTAGAGATTTCAACTTTGTTAAAACCTCTAAACCATTCATTCTCGGCATTTCTATATCTAGGATAAATAGGCTTAACTCGGCTGGGTTTTCTCCAGCGTCCAATTTCTCGATTACGGCAGCGCCATCTACTACTGAAATGACATCGTAACCTTCAGCTTCTAAGATTGCTTTGACGAGTTCCCGAATTACCGGATCATCATCCGCGCTCACAATTTTACCTATTTTACTATTCGAATTCATTTGGTTTTCCTACGAACTTTTCCTTACACTTTCATCTAAAATTTCAACTAAAATGGCTAGGCATTTCTCAACTTTTTTACCAATTGCCTGAAATTCCTCTCCAATTTTATCAGCATATATTACCCCGAGCGATCCTTTTCTATATCCAATTGGAATAGCCGCGAACGATTCGGCCTGTTGAAGCAATGGACTTCCCTTAGTGGTAATATTGCCTGAGAGAAACGCCTGAATATCGATAGAGCTTTCTATTGAAGGATCATTTAGTGGTCGGGCAATACTTTTTGGATCTAGGTTAGAAGTATCTCCAAGCGACATTCTTCCTATGAGGGCTGTTTTTGGTCCATTGACTAGTAGTAGCACAGCTCGATCGAAGCCGAGTCCGAATGCGATGGCCTCCATTACTGAAGCGACTACGCTTGATACCGGCTCGCTGTTTGCAACAGCCTCTCTAATTTCTGCCACATAGATGCTAAATTCCTCAGAGATTGAATCGTCCAGCTCCATTTCGCTTTCATCCGGGATGGAAGATCCATCAAGTTGAGTATCACAAATAAAATCTTCTAAGTTCAATGGTAGACTAAGAAAAGGTAGCTCATTGACGTCTAGTTTTTGATGGTAGTCCTGACCAGCAACGAGCACTGCCATTCTTAAGTCTTTTTCTGTGTAGAGTTTATTTTGTCCAGCGTGTTTCGCAATAGTTTCCTCTAGTGAGTAGTTTGTTTGTCTTCCAATCATCGACTCAGCAATTGCTTCAGCCACTGGTAAAGTAGCTGAAAGGAGACTTGAGCTTAAAGATGGGTCTTGAGCTGTTTCAATAAGAACGGCACGGTAAAAATCTGGAATTTTTAGAGAATCAGCGACTGCTAAATTGAGTCTAGAACGGTCCATACCTAGAAGCTCGTATATACTTTTTTCTATTGTAGTACTGCGAGCCACCGAGCGTTGAAACGCAGCTTCGTAAACTTGTGGAAAGTAGTATGAGAGTAAAAGAAATCCCATATTAAAAAATGAGCCAGCAAGAAATGATTCTTCAGGCCGGTAAAGACTTTCAGTGTCTTTGTTTGAAACTAAATGATTGCTTAAAACTCCAGTTAGTAGAGACTTTTGGATATTCTCGGCGAAGAAACTCTGACTTAAGCTTTCAGGAACCAACTTTTGGGTTTGAACTAGTCCAGCACATAGGTCAATTATATTTCTCATCCCCACCTGGATCACAGCTTGGGAAATAGTAGTAATTGAATTCGAGTTGTCGCAATATGCTTTGTTTACTAAATGAATAATTCGGCAACCCAAAGAAGGCTCTGCTAGAATAAAGTTGCTAATCTCTACTAAACTAGTATCGGGTTTTTCTGCTATCGACTTCATTTCAGAAACTACTTTAGAACGAATAGGAAAGTCTCCCGCAGCGCTCAGCGCAATCCTTAGTTTGGCTAGAATCTGGTCTTGCTGATTTCCATCATTAGAGCGATCTTCGACATGGGAGTCCCAACTTCTCATTGCGGCTCCCGAGTAAATATTCCTGTTGTGCCAGTTCTAGTATGGATAGCACTTCGGATTGTGAGATCTCTAATGGATTTTACAATTTCTAGAGGTCGAAAGGGCTTAGCAATGAATTCTGACGCTCCTGTTGCCATTGCTTTGTCTCGATCTGAATCAAATACGCAAGCACTCACAACGATAAGTGGCATTGTCGCATATTGACCTTGGCTGTCTTTTCTAAAGTATTTTATTAAATCTAAACCACTTTCACCAGGAATCGCTAGATCTACGAGAGCAGCATCTATAGAGTGATTTTGAGAAATTTCTTTTGCTCGGGCAACTGTAGTCGAGCAAAATGCAGTTCCTCCTCCTCGATTCACGATAGCTTCTAGAACCTGGCAAGTAGTTTCGTTATCATCAACGATAAGAATATTTAGGCCATTAAGAGTTTCTTTATCTCTATTGTGATTCTCTTCAAAGACGGGAGCCTCATCAATGGCATCAGAATCATCTCTAGGCATTAAAATCCAAAAGGTAGACCCCTGACCTTCAATACTGTCTACACCAATCGTGCCGCCGTTTAGCTCAACCAGCCTACGTGTCAAGGCAAGTCCTATTCCTGTTCCAGTTTGGGTTTGACTATAGGAATCTACTCCTCTTTCGAATCTAGCAAAAAGTCTCTGTTGGTGCTCCTCAGATATTCCTACACCAGTGTCGCAAACAGAAATTTTAACTTTATCTCCCAATGCTTCAGCTTTTACATCTACAGAACCACCCTCCGGGGTATATTTTATAGCGTTGGAAAGTAGATTAATCATCACCTGTCTAATATGACGCGGATCGACGAGTAGTCGGGTTCCTCTGAGGGCTTGATGATTCTCTGGAACACCCATCAATTTGATACCTTTGCTTTTCGCACTTTGCATCATCAATTTGTAGGATTGTTTCATAAGGGATATCAAATCTCTTGCACTCGGCTCTGCAATGTCTTTACCCGCTTCAAT
>CALKYB010000090.1 GCA_938003565.1 uncultured bacterium | reverse complement strand
GGAGTTACCTCGACGATTAATTTAGGAATCGGAGAGTTTAATGATTCAGTTGATGCTGGGTTGGTCTTTCCTAGCACTGCTTCTTTAGGAAACAGGGTATGGATTGATGCCGATTCTGATGGTCAACAAGGTCCGGGAGAAGTCGGCCTTGATGGTGTTGTGGTTGAGTTACTTGATGGAGCAGGTAATCCGATTCTTGACTCATTGGGACGACCTGTTTTCACGACAACTTCGGCTGGTGGAAACTATATATTTCCAAATTTAGGTGCTGGAGATTATCGGGTTCGTGTAAATCTTCCACCGAACTACCAGTATACAGCTGCTGACATAGGAGCAGATACTGGTGATTCGGATTTAGATCCTTTGTCAGGAGTATCCTCAATAGTCTCTCTTGGAATTGGAGAGAATAATGACTCCTTGGACGGAGGTTTGATTTCTACTGCTACTGCTTCAATTGGAGATTTTGTTTTTGAAGATAGCAATGCGAATGGAATTCAAGATCCGGACGAAGAAGGTGTTGACGGTGTTACTGTCTCACTACTCGATGAGTTTATGAATCCTGTTTTGGATTCTTCGGGAACTCCCATAACAACTTTAACTTCTGGAGGGGGTAACTATGTATTTTCCGATTTACCTGCTGGAAACTATATAGTGATGTTTCAGCCTGGTGGAATGTATGACATCACTTTTCCAAATCAAGGATCTGACACTGAGCTTGACTCTAATGTTGATATTCAAACTGGTAAAACAGAGATAATCGTTCTTGCTGAAGGCGAAAGTCGGGTTGACATTGACGCGGGAGTTCTTGGACAATGTGGTGAATGTGCAACAGAGGAGCTACTTTCGCCTGCTCTGATGTCGTGGAATAGCTTTCTCGATCAAACAAACATAGTTTCCCTAATCAATACTTGCAGCTCTCCTGAATTGGTTGATCTAACTCTATTTGATTTGGATGGTAGCGTAGTAGGCACCCAAAGCACTACTCTTCCAGGCAAGGTTCAAAGGGATATTATTTTAAACGATGTTGACGGTTTCCCACTGGAGAGCTACGGACTTTTAGAAGTTAGTTTTGCTACGCCAGGGTGTATTGATGGAAGCTTGGCTTTATATAGGGAGTCTGTCGGTGCAGAAGGGGGCATTCATACCCCGCTAGAGTTTACAATTAACCTTCCTATGTCCAATCCACTGGTGGGAGCAAGTTTTGGTAATTTTAATACAGTTCAGCCGAGTCAGAATCCTTTGGATTTTGGCAATCAGGTTTGGAATTGGTTGCAGATTGTCAACTTGGATTCCGTGGCGAGAGATTTTACCAAGAATATTTACGATCTCAACGGAAGTATAATTGAAAGTGAAACGGTTTCTATTCCGGCCTTTGGTCGACGAGACCTGCAAGCTGGGCATGTTAACCAAGGACTGGGCTTAGTAGGTTTGGTCGAATTATTGCCGAGCTCTTCGAGCTCACCCTATTTGGCTGAAATTGTAAGGTATGGAACAGATATGCCAGTTGGCGGTCTACCTACTGGTTTTCACTTTGCGACTGCAAATTCACTCACGGCAGGTGATATGAGTAGGCAAGCGCTTAGTGTTTCTACAGGTGGGGGTTCCCAAACTTGGATAACAATTTCAAATACAGATAGTATTGTTGCGGTTGCGGAACTAACTTTAGTGGAGAACTATGGCGGTTTGCCTACCAGTGTTGAGAATTTGACTGTTCCTCCTAAGTCTCAAATTCACTACTTGGTTAACAATGTTTTCACCGCTGGGGAGTCTGGGTTAGCAGTGATTCGAAGCGATGGCGCTAAGTTGGTTGCTGAGTCTAACAGTTATCACTTTCATTCTGAGGATGGTTCTGTGACATCTGTATTTTCTCGAATTGCTCGAGATGGAAATTGCGAAACAGCCTATGGCTCTTTTAACAGCTTTCTACAACAACTGAACTGGCTCCGCTTAACCGTGACGGGAAGCTGTACTGTGGATGTAAACGTTAGAGTTTATGATATTGATGGAAACCAGCTATCTGACTTTCCATCTTGGGTTGGTATTGGGATGAGTTTTGACTTTAACCTCGGAATACCTCCTTACTTTGCCCCAGAGAATTCTTATGGATTGGTTGAAATAGCTCCTTTTGCTTCTACTCCAGGAGCATTCTTTGCTGATGTGGTGAGAGTTAAGCCTGAAATATCCTATTCAGGAAACCTTAATTACTATGGCGGCGGGTATGACTCTACGATAAGCATACCGGTTCGTTAGTTGGGTCTATTTTATATATTAGTGGCCTTGAGGGGAGAAAATTGATGAAAATCTAAGTTATTTTCACGTTCTAGAAGTTGAAAAATAAAATATTGATAAAAATAATGTAAAATACTATATGTTCTTGCATAGCACGATAGCCCCTAATTGTGGGCAATCACTTCTTAGACTGATACTCTAAAAGAGCTATTAAATTGATTTTCTGGCTAAAATCTTAGTTTTGTCAGGAGTATGAGCCCATTAACTTATTTTTAGATACACCATGAGTAAGAAAGCAACACCAGATACTAAGTATAATTTAGATTGGACTTCTGCCCCAAATGGCTTGTCCGTTGTCGTGCCAATCTACAATGAGGTGAAAACCTTGGAGCAGATGATACAAAGGATTGATGATACTGGTTTGGTTAGTCAAATAGTCCTGGTAGATGATGGATCAACCGATGGTACTAGGGATATTCTGGAGAAGCTTAAGAAAAGCAAGCGAAAAGATCTGGCTATCGAAATGCATGAGTCGAATCGTGGAAAGGGAGCTGCTGTTCGAACTGGAATAGCAAAAACCAAAGGGGACTTAGTTTTAATTCAAGACGCTGACTTGGAGTATGATCCAGCAGATTATCCTATTCTATTGGATCCTGCTCTTAATAGAGGAGCGGATGTCGTTTACGGCTCTAGGTTCCTGGGCGGACCCCATAGAGTATTGTTTTTTTGGCACTATGTGGTGAATCGTTTTTTGACCTTTCTCTCAAACATGCTTACGAATTTGAATCTCACCGATATGGAAGTGGGTTATAAGCTTTTTAGAAAAGAGGTTTTAGATAAGGTCACCATTAAATCAGAGAGGTTTAATTTTGAGCCAGAAATAACTGCTAAAGTTGCTAAGCAGAAACTTAGAATTTTCGAAGTTCCGATATCCTATGACGGTCGGACCTATGATGAAGGAAAGAAAATAGGCTGGCTCGACGGTGTTGAAGCCCTTTGGACTATTTTTAAGTATCGTTTTACTGATTAGTTTTAGGCTTTGTGGTGGCTGTTCAACCCAAAAAAAACCAAACTGACAGTGATGATTTTTCAGATTCGTCAGCCGATCCATTATCGCTTTCAAGGAAAAGAGATAAGGTCAGTGCCTTTGTCATTGCTTTTAATGAAGAAGGGTATATCCGCGATTGTCTAGCTAGCCTGGCGTTTTGCGATGAAGTTATTGTTATAGATTCTTTTTCGACAGACAGAACAGCTGAAATTGCCAAAGGAATGGGCGCCAAAGTTATTTCTCGGAAGTGGCCTGGATATCGAGCTCAAAAAGCTTTTGGTTTAAGTCAGGTTACACACGACTGGGTCATTAACATAGACGCAGATGAGCGAATTGATTCTACGCTAAGACAAGAAATTATAGAGGTCCTTTCAGGGCGGGATGCCAGTAAACCTGGTGAGCCTATAGTGGGATATCGGCTCAATAGAGTTGTATTTCACTTGGGAAGATGGTGGCGTAGTGGGGGATGGTACCCAGAGTATCGTCTAAGATTTTTTAGGAAGGACGCAGTGGTTTGGGGCGGTCATGATCCTCATGAAAAACCAATTTCTTGTGGTCGGCTAGAGAAGCTAAAGGGAGAGCTCAGTCACTATAGTTATTCAGATTTAGATGATCAGTTTAAGCGACTTGTGAAGTTTGCTTCTCTTTCAGCTGAGGAGTCCTTTCGATTGGGAAAAAAGGTATCGATATTCGATTTAGTTGTTCGCCCTTTCTTGCGTGTTTCTAAATTTTTTATCCTTAAGCGAGGCTATCGGGAAGGATTGGCTGGCTTAGTTGTCGCACTTGCTGAGGGTATGTACACTTTTATGAAGTATGCTCGACTTTGGGAACTACATTATAATGCTAGAAGTGAAAGTATAAAATGAGTGGTAGTAGTTTAGTAGAAACTCTTCAGAAATTTAGAGGATTGCCTATATTAGTTGTTGGCGATTTGATGTTGGATGAATACATCTGGGGTTCTGTTGACCGAATATCTCCTGAAGCTCCGGTTGTCGTGGTTAAGGTGAGAGAGGAGAGTATTAGAGCTGGTGGAGCTGGAAATGTGGCTGCTAATATCTCTGAGCTTGGCGGAGAGGCTTTGATTGTTGGTTTAGTCGGAGATGACTTAGCGGGAGAGAAGATCTTAGCCCGATTAGAAAGTCGTGGAGTAGATACCAGTTTAGTTGTTAGATCTAAAAAGTTTCAAACAATACGAAAAACAAGAGTTGTGGCTCATGGCCAACAAGTTGTTCGAGTGGATCGCGAAAGCTCCGAACACCTTGATGAGGAAACTCTTGGATCTTTAGCCGATAATTTTTCTAAAGCTTTGGCGTTGTCTAGTGGGGTAGTTGTAAGTGACTACGGAAAAGGTGTTTGGGGTCGAGAGACTTATGGAGTTTTGAGAAGCTCCCTTGACGGAGGTTTAGTCCAGCAAAATAATATAAAAGTTGTTATCGATCCCAAACCTCGCCAAACTTCGCATTATGGTGGAGCTTGGATTATGACCCCAAATCGAAAGGAATCTGAAGAGATATCAGGCATGATTATTTCAAGCATAGAAGATGCAGTTGCTGCAGGAGAGAAGATTGCTCAGGAGGTTGGAGTCAACAAGGTGTTGGTGACTCTAGGTGATAAGGGAATGGTTCTTGTCGACCGTGACAATGGTTTTGAGGGGGCGGTGGATACAGTAGCACAAAGAGTTTTCGATGTTTCTGGTGCAGGAGATACTGTATGTGCGACACTTTGCTTGGGATTGGCTGCCGGGGAGGATGCTTTTTTAGCAGCTCAATTGGCGAATGTTGCTGCAGGTGTTGTAGTTGGAGAGGTTGGGACTGTGGCGGTGACTCGAGAAAAGCTTTTAGCCGCTTTAGAGCATGTTTAGGATTGGTGGTGTTCTAACTATCGATTTTGAAGTCACGTTTTTCATACAACCCAGGATAGTAGTTGTTCTGGGGATTTATTTGTAAACTAAAATTATAAGTTTTAACTATGTCTCTGAAAAGTATGACCGGTTTTGGATCCGCTACAGAAAAATCTGATCAATTCTCAATTGTCGTTGAGGTCAAGTCTGTTAACAATAGATATCTAGACCTTAACTTGAAACTTCCAACTATATATTCCCAGTTTGAAGGAAGTTTGTCCAAGTTGGTAAAATCTAGAGTTTCTAGAGGTAGGGTCGAATTGTTAGTTCGGAGGGGCTCTTTAGAGAACTCTAATAAAACCGAAAGTGGCTTAGGGGTAGATTTTGATACCACATTGTTTCAAGAATACCTCGATAGTTATAAAAAGGCCTCAGAATTGGCAACTGTGAAATTGTCAAAAGAAACTATTATTTTTGAAATTTTGAGAAAGAAAGAAGTAATTTGTGCTAGTGAGCCAGGGTTTGTAGAGGCGGATGAAATAGATGAATCTGAATTTGAAATTTTATCTAGTTCCGTCGAAAAATGCCTTGAAGCCCTAGTGGCTTCAAGAAGTTTTGAAGGTTTGGAGTTATCAAAAGCGCTAGATCAAATGATAGCTGAATTTCGGATTAAGCTCGAAGAGGTAGAGCAGTTTGCAGCAGCAAATTATTCTTTGTTTAGCGAACGGTTTAATCAAAGGCTAGAAAAGTTGCAGGTGGAGGTGGACCAAGAAAGAATTAATCAAGAGATTGCTCTACTAGTTGATAAGCATGATATTTCAGAAGAGTTGGATAGGTTAAAAAGTCACCTTAAACAGTTTTCCGAAACCTTGGACTTAAACTCTCCTGTTGGTCGAAAGCTTGAATTTATTACTCAAGAGTTTGGTCGAGAAGTCAATACTATTGGTTCAAAATGCCAATCGTTTGATATCTCCTCTGTTGTTATTGAAATGAAATCAATTTTAGAAAAAATTAAAGAGCAGATTCTTAATATAGAATAGCTTTTGATATGGTTTTGTTGATATGACTGGCCAGGCAGTAGAACTGTGGATATGTTAGGGGAAGCGCTTGGCCCTTTGTGAGTGGAATTAGTCGTTCGAAGAAAATTATTAATCTTTTTGCAATTTGAATTTTTATGAAAATATTTACATTGACTGGTCCGACTGCGAGTGGAAAATCTACGATTGCAGACAAGATTTGTGAAGAGAGAGATGACCTTTATTTGTCAGTTTCTTCTACTACTAGGAAGAAGCGTCCCGATGAGGTCGACGGAGAAGACTATCACTACTTGGGCTTCCCGGAGTTTGAAGAGAAGGTCAAGAACGATGAATTTATCGAACATGCAAGGTTTAGTGGCAATCGTTACGGAACCGAAAAGAAGAATCTTACAACTGCAGAAGAGCTGGGCAAGACACCTTTACTAGTCATTGAAGTTGAAGGAGTTCGTCAACTAAAAGAACTCTATCCTGATAATGTTTGTTGCATTTTTATTTTCCCCGTTTCTTTTATGGTTTTGGAGAAAAGACTTCTACTAAGAGCAAAAGACAATGAAGAGCAGGTCAAAATGCGGCTTGAGACTGCCAGGAAGGAAGTTGAAATTTTAGAGTCACCAGGATTTTCTGATTTCAAGGTGGTCAATGAAGATTTAGAGACTGCTGTTAAGGAAGTTCAAACGATAATTGATACTTGGAAGGTGTAAACTCATAAGTAGAGAGTCGTTATAATTTATTGCAATCCTTAGTCTTTTACGCTTTTACAAGAGTCTTGCCTCTTAGTTACAAAACTGTGACAAGTCGCAGCTATCTATGATCTATTATATCTCCAGGTAGAGAACGCCTTAATAGTGGAATGCGTTTTTGATTTGCTTTGTTTTAAGCAAGTTTGGGTTTTGGTCATCTTTGTTTCTAACTTTTTTTATTTCCTTTTCTATTGCACAAGGCGTTTAGTTTTGATGTTTAGAAATTGGTGTATCTGAAGAGTGAAAAATCAAAAAAATATAAGGGTTGAGCATCGCAATGCCTGTCAGGGAAACGATAGTTTTTTGTTTTCGGGGGATTTCAAGCTGGATAATTGTTTAGCTAATTTAAAATCAAGTGAGCGGGCATTGTTTATTATGGCCGATAGGATGGGCTATTCTATCGCGGAAATTAGCTCCATGCTGTGCCGGTCTGAGATGAGCATTAAGGACGAGTTGCAGCGAATTCGCTTATCAATTCGAAAATCTCTTGTGGGGGATTCGTAGAAAAAAAAGGGTAGAACCGATATAGTTCTACCCTCCAAAGCACTTGGTAGCGAGTCCTTTACTTCAACCAAAATAGGTCAATCGAATTAAAACTATTAAGAGTTTCGATTCTCTTAAGGGCTACCAGTGTAAGCGTTACTAAAGCGTAACGGCTCTCGCAGCACTTACACCTGATTTTCCTATTTTCGGTCTATCGGAACTATTATTCATGCTGGATCACCTCCTCTTATTATGGTTTTTCAAGCCTTTCTAACCCTACGGTTTAAAAAATTCCGCAATATTTAAACTGTAGTCGAAAGGCGCCAAGTCTTTGATACCTCAACTCAGTTGCCTTTGTGGGTAATCAAATCAGTTTCTAGATTTATACAAAAATATGGATAGAGGCAAGGCATTGAGGATTTTTATAATGTGGGGATTTAATCGAAGAATTTGATCAAGGCTAGAGCGGGTAATTCCTAGGTGGTAGCAAACTACTTATTCGGGTAAGGCTTCCTGTTCTTGATGATTGGGAAGGGGATTTTAATTTTTTGACCCAAACGAAGCCGTGATGGATTTTTAATATTATTAAAAGATGCAATTTGCTTATGGTTGATACCTTTTCCCGTATACCATTTGGCTATAGACCACATCGATTCATTATTTTGCCCCACCTTGTGCACGAGAGGGGAGGAGGATGGTTGATTAGAGGGTAGTTGAGCATTTACTGCTGGGACTGATG
>CALKYB010000089.1 GCA_938003565.1 uncultured bacterium | reverse complement strand
GAGGCCAGCTTTTGAAGCGGAGGCTCCTAATTTTTGGTAACTGCTATCACTCAAAACAATGCTCTCTATATTCTTACATTAAACATAGCGACAAGCGTGAGTGCTACTCTTAATCAAAATAAGCTCTCACTATCTAGTTATTTTACCGCTTGAATCTTGCGAGCTTGAACAGGTAAAAATTAACGAGTAAATGCCTGCATATAAATCTTACGGGCTTATTTACCGTCAAGTAGCAATACTAGTAGGGTCATAGCAAATGTTTGGGGTGCTACCAATTGTAAAGGGAGGATTTGTTTCACTTTGTGCTCGACCTACAGGTTTTCTTGGAGTTTAGAGGTATTTTGAGCTCGGTACTATTCTTTATTAACTAATATAGAAGGTGTGCTCTGCCGCAGATTCTAGAGTTTTTAAAGTTGCTAATGTTTTAAATGAATCGCTATATTGAGCTGCTGGGTCAAAAGGACATGTATATTGTTTAACTATTAGTTTTTTTTTGGAATTTGATTATGAAACGCTCTGAAGTTCAGAATAAAGTAAATTCTTGCAGTGAACAGTTAACTTCTAAGATTCAAGCGAGTCCTCTTAAGATGGCTGGAATTCTTGTAGGTATTGGTTACTTAGCTGGTGCTTTGTGGTGCTTTACACTTCCTATGTTGATTATTGGAGCATTTGTAGGTGTTATTTTCTGGTTTATCGCTGAGGACGAAGTGAAATACAGTGGCGGCTCAGATTCGGATAAGAAATCTGAGGAAAAGTCAGACAAGAGCAAAGGCTAGGAAATTGTTTAGGGCTTGCCTGGAGTTTTTTAGGCAGGTCCTATTTTAAGTGACCGGGTGGTGGCCTAGTCTTCTAAGTTTAATCCCTGAAATTAGTGAATTGTAGCTCCAGGTCCGTAACGTTGCCTTTTAGAAACTCAATAACAGATTGAAGGTCATCTCGCTTTGGGCCGGTGATCCTAACTTGGTCTTCTTGAATGCTCGCTTGAATTTTCTTCATGTTTTGGGCTTTTATAAGCTTTACAAGGCTTTTACCATCTTCTTTGCTGATACCCTGTTTTATTTTTACAACCTGCTTTTTCTGGTTACCAGCTGCATCCTCGACCTCTTTGTAATCAAGAGATTTGATTGAAATTCCACGCTTAGCCATTTTTTGATTAAGCATCTGTTTGAGGGCATCTAATTTCATGTTGTCGTCGCCAATTAGCGTTATGACTTGATCTTCATACTTGAGTTCATTCTTTCCACCCCGAAAGTCATAGCGCGTATCAACTTCTTTTCTTACCTGAGAGATAGCGTTATCGACTTCATGGAAATCCACTTCGGATACGATGTCAAAGGATGGCATGGACTAAAACTCCTTGATGTAGTGTGAGTGTTTATTCATTTAAAATGTTTGGAGTTAGTTTATCTATTGGGCAGCCAATAGTAAAATTTTCTAATTTGGATTTTACTTAAATTTCCGGTGCTTGAGCGCGAGGCCTTTAAAAACCTAGTAAAATACTTAAGTAGGGTGGAATTATTTTGCTATTATGAAAAAGCTTGATGCTGAAGTTATTGTATACAGATGCCAGATCTCGTATATACTGAAACCGAATTTGGAGTTGGTTTTTTGATTGAGCCTGAACTGTTTCAGTATATGCCGAGCTTGAGCGAGGCCATTAGACAGATACTCACCCCCTAATATGCAGTGAAGCGCAGCTTCGCAAGAAAAGTCGATATTTGGATTATCTTCTTTTTTGGCCAAGACCTTCGGTCTTGTAGCAATAGCTGGGTTTCAGTATACCTGTCCGATTGAAGAGCTTTGCTCTGCATATACTCACTGTTTAAAGGGCTCGATTGAGAGATTTTTACTCGGGGGTGAGTATAAGGAGCCCGCGTGTTGGATAAGCTTGGAACGATGTTGTGGAATTTGTTGTTCTACGAAATTATTCCAGCATTTGCATTAGTTTCTTTCGAGTGAACATCTGACACACAAGAGTTTGTTAAAAGTTCCAGTAAAGTGGTGATCGCATAATTTTTTACCCGTATTAACACTAGTAGGGAGTGATGGGAGCAAAAAAACTGCATAAAATACGAAAGGGTTTGAATCTGCCCATTTCTGGTGAGCCCAATCAAAAAATCCTCGCTGGGAGAGAAGTAAGTTCGGTCGCTTTGTTGGGTCGGGACTACATTGGTATGAAGCCAACGATGTTGGTGAATGAGGGGGAGAGCGTCAAGCTTGGCCAGGCATTGTTTGAGGACAAGAAAAACCCTGGAGTAGTTTTTACTTCTCCCGCCAGTGGGGAAGTTGTTTCAATTAATAGAGGCTCTAAAAGAGCCTTTAAGTCTATTATTATCAGATGCTCTTCTTCCTCCGATGAAGTTGAGTTCAGTCCTGTTAGCTCAGAGGATCTTGCAGCTTCCAATCGTGATAGGATTAAGAAATTGCTGGTTGACTCGGGCCTTTGGACTGCAATTCGCACGAGGCCCTTTGGAATGATTCCAAAGCCCGATAGTGTGCCTAATTCAATTTTTGTTAGTGCGATGGATACTAACTCCTTGTCCCCGGATCCTTACTGGGTGATTGGAGAGCATCAGTCCGATTTCAAAAATGGTTTGAAAGCACTAGGTGCTTTAACAGATGGAAAAGTTTTTCTTTCGCGGAGTCCAGGGTCGGGAGTTGAAGCAGAAGAGGAAGGTAGCCTTGAAATTCATGAGTTTCAAGGGCCTCACCCGGCTGGCTTGGTGGGAACTCATATCCATACACTCGACCCAGTCAACGAGAATAAAACAGTTTGGCATGTGGGTTATCAAGATGTGATTGCCTTCGGCAAGCTTCTTATAACTGGAAAGATTTGGGTGGAGCGTGTTGTGTCACTAGCTGGGCCCAATGTTAAGAACCCGCGTTTGGTTCGAACTAGGCTTGGAGCTTGTGTGAATGATCTCCTGGAGACAGAGCTAAAGGATTGCCCGAGTAGAATAGTTTCTGGTCCGTTGCTTAGTGGATTTCATGCAAATGGTCCATATGAGTATTTTTTAGGACGCTATCACAACCAAGTTTCGGTAATCGAGGAAGATCGTAGTCGTGAACTACTGGGCTGGCAAATGCCGGGTTTTGAAAAATTTTCGACAAAAAGTGTCTTTTTGTCAAAGCTTTTTCCAGGAAGAAAGTTAAACATGACGTCCACTACGCATGGTAGTAAACGCTCGATGGTTCCTATTGGAATGTATGAGGCGGTCATGCCAATTGATGTCATACCTACTTATCTTTTGCGTTCGTTGGTTTCGAATGACCTCGAGTCCGCGGTGGCTCTTGGTGCATTGGAGCTCGATGAAGAAGATTTGGGGCTTTGTACCTTTGTTTGTCCAGGTAAGACGGATTATGGGCCGCTACTAAGAAATATCCTCACATCCATTCAGAAGGAAGGATAGAACATGAAATTTCTCCGCAACTTTCTAGATACCCTAGAGCCTAATTTCACCCATGGAGGGAAGTTAGAGAAGCTTTATCCGCTTTATGAAGCGATCGATACCTTCCTTTATACTCCGGGAGAGGTAAGCCAAGGACAAACTCACGTTAGAGATGCCCTAGATTTAAAGCGAATGATGATAACAGTTGTCGCTGCTCTTGGGCCTTGTATATTGATGGCATTGTTTAATACAGGTTACCAAGCCAATTTGGCGATGGAAAACCTAGGGGTAACTTCAGTGGATAGCTGGAGAGGGACGGTAATTGAATGGCTCGGAATCGGATATAATCCGAGCAATATTTTAGCGAACTTCGTTCACGGAGCATTATATTTTATTCCAATTTTTTTAGTCTGTAATATAGCTGGTGGACTTACTGAGGCCACTTTTTCCATCATTCGAAAGCACGAAATTAATGAAGGCTTTTTGGTGACTGGAATGTTGTTTCCGCTGACTCTCCCGCCAACAATTCCTCTTTGGCAGGTAGCAGTCGGAATAATATTTGGAGTAATTTTTGGAAAAGAGGTATTTGGTGGTACTGGAAAGAATTTTCTAAACCCTGCTTTGACAGCTCGGGCTTTCCTATACTTTGCCTACCCAGCTCAACTCTCCGGCGACGCTATTTGGACTGCAGTTGACGGTTTTAGCGGTGCAACGGCCCTAGGTCTTGCAGCTGCGGATGGTATGGGAGCTGTTTATCAACAGTATGACTGGTTGAGCTGTTTTCTCGGAACTATTCAGGGATCGATGGGAGAGACCTCAACCTTGGCCTGTTTGCTTGGTGCAGGTGTTTTAATACTTACGGGTATAGGTTCTTGGAGAATTATGTTGTCTTGCTCCGTTGGGGCCTTAGTCACTTCAGCCCTTCTTTATAGTATCGGGAGCGATACAAATCCGATGTTTGGAATGCCCCCAATATGGCACTTCTTAGTGGGAGGCTTAAGTTTTGGAATTGTCTTTATGGCGACGGATCCAGTTTCAGCTTCGTTTACTAATAAAGGTAAATGGTTCTACGGCTTTTTAATTGGATTTATGGCTATTTTGATAAGGGTTATTAACCCGGCTTTTCCTGAAGGCATCATGTTGGCTATATTGTTTGGAAACGTTTTTGCTCCTCTCATAGACTACTATGTGGTGAACGCTAATATTAAGCGAAGGAAGGATAGGGGGAGTTTGAATTATGTCTAACAACTCAATCGGAAAAACTTTTTTAGTTGCTAGCCTACTTTGTATAGTTTGCTCAGTTATTGTCTCATCCGCTGCTGTGAAGTTAAGGCCTACTCAGCAAATAATGAAGGCCTTGGATAAGAAAAAGAATATTCTTGCAGCAGCTGGTCTCTACTCCCCTGATCTATCAGATATTGATGGAGTATATAATGAATCTATTGAAGCGAAGGTGATAGACCTTGAAACTGGTGATTACTCCCTGGACGTAGATGTGGCTAGTTTTTCGCAAAGAGATTCAGCCAAAGACGTTTCGACTAGTATTGAAATCGAAAACGATCCTGCTGGCATTGGTCGACGCTCAAAATTGGCTTCAGTCTACCTAGTAAAAAAAGAGGGACGGGTGGATCGGCTGATTTTACCCGTCCACGGTAAAGGCCTTTGGTCTACCCTTTATGGTTTTCTAGCAGTGGATGTGGACCTTAATACTGTAAAGGCTTTGAATTTTTATGAGCATGCGGAGACTCCAGGTTTAGGTGGAGAGGTTGATAATCCGAGCTGGAAAGCACAGTGGGATGGAAAGAGAATCTTTAATGAGTCGGGGCATCTTAAGCTTGAGGTGATTAAAGGTAAGGTGGACCCTAAGAATCCTCAAGCCATGCACCAAGTGGATGGTTTGTCCGGTGCCACTATTACAGCCCGAGGCGTTAGCAATATGCTGCAATATTGGTTGAGTGATGATGGGTATGGAAAGTTTATAAGTAAAATTAAGGCTCAAGGTGGCTTATCTTAGTCTTGATAGCAAATTAGGAAAAACATGGCTGGAAAAATAAAAGACGTTTTATTTGGACCACTGTTCAATGACAACCCCATTGCCCTTCAAGTTTTAGGCATCTGCTCGGCTTTGGCTGTCACCACCAAAATGGAGACAGTAATGATTATGTGCCTAGCTGTGATTGCTGTCACCGGGTGTTCAAATTTTGCAGTTAGTCTGATCCGAAATCATATTCCCTCTAGTATTAGAATTATCGTTCAGATGACGATTATTGCTTCTCTGGTTATCGTAGTTGACCAACTGCTAAAGGCCTATTTTTACGATGTTAGTAAACAGCTGTCAGTGTTTGTGGGCTTAATTATTACCAACTGTATTGTGATGGGTCGTGCTGAAGCATTTGCCATGAAAAACCCTCCGTTCTTGAGCTTTCTTGATGGAATTGGCAACGGTCTTGGGTATAGCCTTATTTTGATTATTGTAGGGATGTTTAGAGAACTCTTTGGTTCCGGAAGCCTTTTTGGTTACGAGATATTGACCCTTAGTACTAATGGTGGGTCTTATGTTGCTAATGGATTAATGCTTTTACCTCCAAGTGCATTTTTTATAATAGGGATTTTTATTTGGGTTCTTCGAGGATTTAAGACCGATCAGATAGAACACGAAGGATAGTAAAGGATATTTAGAAATGTTTGAAGAGTATTTAAGTCTTTTTCTAAAAGCTGTATTCGTTGAGAATATGGCTTTGGCATTCTTCTTGGGAATGTGTACCTTCTTGGCCGTCTCTAAGAATGTAGCGACTTCTACAGGTTTAGGAATAGCTGTGATTGTTGTTCAGACAATTACTGTCCCTGTTAACAATCTTCTCTACACATATGTGCTTAAAGAGGGGGCCTTGTCCTGGGCGGGAATTCCTGACACGGATCTATCATTTCTCGGATTGATCTCCTACATTGGCGTTATTGCTGCGATGGTTCAGATTCTTGAAATGAGTTTGGATAAGTTTTTTCCTAAGTTGTATAATGCTCTAGGAATATTTCTTCCCTTAATTACGGTAAACTGTGCGATTCTTGGTGGGTCCTTGTTTATGGTGGAACGTGATTACAATTTTCCAGAAAGCGTAGTTTTTGGTTTTGGCTCCGGCTTAGGTTGGGCCTTGGCAATTATGGCTTTGGCTGGAATACGTGAAAAACTAAAGTATAGTGATATTCCTGATGGTTTAAAGGGTTTGGGAATTACCTTTATAATTGTCGGTTTGATGTCGATGGCTTTTATGTCTTTTTCTGGAATTCAACTCTAAGGTATCTCTAAGCATTAGGATCTCTAAACTACTGGTCTATTATGGAAATTTTTCTTGGTGTTTTGATGTTTACGATGATTGTTCTGACTTTGGTCGGAATAATTATATTTGCTCGTAGTAAATTGGTTGCTTCGGGTAATGTAAATGTAACAATCAATGATGAGAAGACTATCTCGGTCCCAGCTGGCGGTAAGCTGCTTGGTGTTTTGGCTGACGAAAAAATCTTTGTATCTTCTGCCTGCGGAGGTGGTGGAACGTGTGCCCAGTGTAAGGTTGATGTTTTGGAAGGTGGTGGAGATATTCTCCCAACAGAGAAGGATCAAATTAGTCGTGGGGAGCAAAAGGAAGGTTGCCGTTTATCTTGCCAGGTCGTAGTTAAGCAGGACATGAAGATTCGTGTTCCTGAAGAAGTATTTGGTGTGCGCAAGTGGACCGCGAAGGTGAAGTCCAATGAGAATGTTGCGACTTTCATTAAGGAATTAGTCCTTGAGCTCCCAGAAGGC
>CALKYB010000088.1 GCA_938003565.1 uncultured bacterium | reverse complement strand
CCTTTGATCAGGTAGTATCCATCCTTCTGGAGAGTTATCGATTCGGATTCGAAGTTAGCTGGTTCGACCTCTAGGTTTGATAGGAGGCTAGTGGCCAATACTAAACTCGGGTCGACATTGCCTGTTAGGGAAAACTTGTTAATATTAACTGAAAAAATTAACTTAGATTTTGTAAAGTCGTTTGGATTTAAAAATAGTTTAGCTTGATAATCGTCAATTAAGCCGGATACATTACTTAAGTCGGAATTAAGTTTAAATGAGACAGAGGAGTCTTCTTTCAGTAAAAGTTTTTTAACTGGATTTAAACCCATTGAAGCTAGAGCCAGTGAGAATATTAGTGAAAGCTTGAAGAGCTTATGAACCATCTTTTACTCCGAAAATATATACTATGTGTATATTTTTAATTGTCTTCTACCAGCGAAAGGTTTGCTGCTTATGGTAGCATCTTTGTTATTGACGAACCTACCGCTGTATAATTCTAATTATCTGTTGAGGGTTGGTCAAAGATTATTTAATGGCGTTAAATGTTTCAGTGCCTCAGCGCTAGTCGTTAATCGTAGTTTAAAAGGATTCGAATGAAAGTTGCTGTAGCGGGAGCTACTGGATTTGTAGGAAAAGCTCTTCTTAATGAGTTGGCTAAAGAACATCAGGTTGTAGCGCTGACTCGTGGGGTAGTGGATAGCTCTCGCCAGAGTGAGTCAAAAATTTCTTGGAGACAGTGCGATCTTTTTTCCTTACTTGAGGCCGAGGAGGCTTTAGCTGGGGTCGATGTAGCGATTTATTTAATTCACTCTATGCTTCCTTCAGCTGAGTTGTCTCAGGGGAACTTCCAAGACTTTGATCTTTTGGTAGCGGATAATTTTGCTAGGGCTGCTGAGAAAACAAAGCTGAAGCAAATTATTTATCTCGGTGGAATGTTTCCAGAAAATGAGAAACTCTCTAAGCATTTAGCCAGTAGAAAAGAGGTTGAGAAAGCCTTGGCTTCTCGAGGAGTCCCACTAACAGTTTTACGAGCGGCTATGATTTTAGGTGCGGAGGGATCATCAACCACGATGATTATAAAGCTAGTTGAGAGGCTACGGCTTATGCTTTGTCCCTCTTGGACTGAAACGGTCTCTCAACCAGTTGCGCTTGAGGATGCAACTTGTAGTTTGATTTATATGGTGGGACGAGAAGAGAGTTTCAATCAATCCTATGATCTTGCCGGACCGACCTCTTTGACATACAGGGAGATGATTCTGCAAACTGCGAAAGCTTTGGGCTTGAATCGACGAGTTTTCAGCGTGCCTGTTTTTAGCCCTGTCTTGTCTAGTTTTTGGTTGAAACTAGTCACAGGTGCTCCGCGAAGTTTGACGGGGCCCCTTGTCGCAAGTCTCAAACATAGGATGGTGGCTCGTCCTGGCAAGAGTGTTGTAATTGAAGGCCGGCCTTTCAAGGAATTTTCGGATACGATCAAGCAAGTTGTTGTCGCAGTAAGGAATTCTAAAGGTGTCGCACCTAGAGCTTTTGTTTTGCCAGAAGATGAGCGGAGAAGAAGGACTGTGCGGTCCGTGCAGAGATTGGTCTTGCCGCAGGAAGCTAGCGCGGTTGAGGTAGCCGATGAGTATATAAAGTGGTTACCAAAGTTTTTGGCTCCCTTGCTCAGAGTTTCAGTTTCGGAGGGTTTGGTTGATTTTAGAGTACCCTTGGTAAATATTTCCTTACTACAACTGCAGTTCTCCGAGGATCGTTCGATTAAGAATAGGCAGTTATTTTATATTGTAGGTGGCTTATTGGCGAAGTCTGTAGAGAAGGATAGGATCGAATTCAGGGAAACCTACGATCGGGAGAATATTATTGTTGCAGTGCACGATTTTGAACCTGCTCTACCATGGTATTTTTATAAATTTTCTCAGGCGCCATTGCATGCTTTTGTCATGAGAAGGTTTGGCGCTCATTTAAGAAGTTGGTCTGTGAATCGTGGATAAGTAAAACAGACGTGAATCCACGTATTCTGATGCACTTCCGACTAATTATATTTTTACAGTCAATCGACGCTTATAGTCATCTTTAGGTAAGTTATTTCGCCCTAAAAAGTTTGAAAGTTGAGACGATTAATACGTGAACTACAAGGGCCAAGGCTAAAGCAGAGTAAAGGTAGGAGTACAGTTGTTTGTCGACTAGGTAGCTTACTGGATGGACTACCAAAGCAGCAATGCCAAAACAAAAAAGGAATTTGATTCCGTATACACTAGAAAGTATTTCCTTGGGGCTTATTTCTGCAACGAGAGAATTTTCAATGGGTTGCATTCCTAAACTAAAAAAGAAATATATAATGGAAATAAAAATTAGCGGTGCCCCTCCAAGTTGGCCCATGAGAATTAAACATGGGACAGAGATTAGAAAAAAATAGAAGTAGCATTTAGCTAGATTGTATTTGTCAGCAAGTTGCCCTGCAAATTTTTGACCAATAAGACCGCCTAACACAGCAAGTCCCATTAGTAGTGAGCTTCCGGCATCAAGTGGGTTGCCTAGCTTCGCCCCAGTGAAGGTTTGTGAAATAAAGGACGCAAGGAGGTTGAGGGGCTCCCCTGAATGGTTTTTAAGAAGAATAGGTAGTGTTACAATATTTGCTCTATAAACCGCACCAGCAATAGTCATGCAAATAAGGAGAAGTAAAAATTCTCGGTAGCGAAAGGTTGCAATCAAGGATTTAGCAAAGGTATTGAAGTTTTGTTCTCTGACTTCAGGGGAATCTTGAAGATTTTTTTGTTGGCTACCAATTTTGCTTTGAATCCTTAAACACAAAACTCCCAAAAGAAAAGATACCAAAGACGCAAAAATGTAAAAGCTTCTCCAGTGTAAGTAGTAGCCAATGAGTCCAGCGAGGATTGGAGCAGAAAGAATGCCCAACCCACCCCAAATTCCATGCAGTGCTAGTGCCTTCCCTCGTCTTTCTGTAAAAGTGGAAGAGATAGCGGCCATGCCGGCAGGATGGTAGGCGGCAATTCCGAGGCCAATGATTGAAAGTGAAACTAGGATACTAAATGGCTCATGTACAAAAATTAGTCCCAGGCACCCAAGTGATGCGATGATACTTGCTATCCCTAAACTAAAAAATGATCCGTAGCGGTCTGAAATGATACCCCAAGGAAAAGCGAATATCCCCATGCAAAAGTAAAGAGGGAAGCCGGCGTAGAGAACGTCAGCCACTGGGATATCCAGGTCATCGGCAATGAAGAGAGTTAGAGCGGGGTAGCCGAGCTCAAGGAAATGGCACAAAAAGTGAGTGAGCCCACAACCGTACATTAGTGAGGTGGGGGATTTGTTTGTCTTGATTTCATTCATTGTCTTGGCCCTAATGGCTGGAGCTGCAATTTTTCGCAGACATATGCCTTGATTAAGGCAATTATGTAAAGAAACCAATTTACAGGTATTTACATCTAATTATTTCTTAGATCTTAAATAGGAGAAAGGCAAATGTTTAGAGGTCCAGATCCAACAACAATTGAACTAGCTTATATGATTTGTGCCTTCGGTGGCGCAGCATTTTTCATTCTCAGGGTTGTTATGTCGCTTGTGGGTGGCATTGGCGAGGGAATGGATGGTTTTGATGGAGACAGTGACCTACATGTTCAGGACAGTGATTCATCTGATGTAGCCTTTAAGTTCGTGTCCTTTAACGCGATTGGCGCATTTTTTATGATGTTTGGATTTGCGGGACTAACCTCTTTTATTGAGTTTGGCTTAGGTTATTTTGGTTCTTTAGTGGTTGCTTGTTTGGTTGGTTTTTTTGCGATGTACCTCACTGCACTATTTTTTAGCCAAGTAAGGAAGCTCCAAAGTGCTGGGGATGATTTCAATATTAAAAAAACAGTTGGTGAATCAGCTGAAGTGTATCAAAGAATTCCAAAGAACGGTCAAGGAAAAGTTCAAATAACAATGAATGGACAACTTCGAGAACTTGATGCCTCCACAGAGGGAGACTATTCCATCGAGTCGTTTAAGAAAGTTGTTATTACAGATGTGATTGGTGTGCAGGAGGTTGTAGTTAGGCCGGCAGAGTAGTGCACCAAGGTAAAATTAGGTTTGAATTATCGTACTAAAGCGAGACTAGAGATCAGTAGGAAGGGAGAGTAGATTATGTTTTCATTGCCATATTTAATAGCGGGAATTGCTGCTTTTGTGATGCTGTTTTATGCATTCATGTTTATTTTGGCTCGTATTTATGTTCGATGTCCATCGAACAAAATTTTAGCTGTTCAAGGTAGAGTAGGGGCTGGACGCTCAGTGAAGTGTTATCATGGTGGAGCCACTGTGATTTATCCCTTGATTCAGCACGGATCCTTTCTAGACTTAACCCCGATGACAATCAACATCGACTTGAAAGGTGCTCTTTCCCAGCAGAATATCAGGGTAAACGTTCCTAGTACGTTTACTATTGCTGTAGACACTAATCCTGAGAATATGAACAATGCTGCGGTTCGCTTGCTTGATCTTTCAAGACCAGAAGTTGAGTCCATGGCTTCTGAAATTATCTTTGGTCAGCTACGTTTGACAATTGCCTCATTGACTATTGAGCAAATCAATCAAGATAGGGAAAGATTTCTAGAGGCTATTCGAAATAATATCGGTCAAGAATTGAGAAAGATTGGACTATCTTTAATTAACGTAAACATTACTGATATCACTGACGAGTCTGGTTATATTGAATCTATTGGTAAAAAGGCGGCTGCGGTAGCTGTAAACCAAGCCAAGATTGATGTTGCTGAGGAAGAGAAGCGCGGTGAAATAGGCTCCGCCTCTGCTGAAAAAGAAAAAAGGATTTCGGTGGCCGGTTATAACTCTGAAGCTGTTGAGGGGGAGAACCGGGCTCAAGGTGATATTGCTAGATTTAATGCTGACTTAGCCGAACAGGAAGCAACTGCAAGACAACGGGGACAGGTTGCTGAGAAGGCTGCCGAGGCGGAGATTCAAATGGCGATTGCTAAAGCTGAGCAAGAGCGTCTTGTGGCTGAAGAAGTTGTTCCTCGGGAAATTGAAAAAACAAAGGTTCAGATTAATGCTGATGCTGAAGCTGAGAAGCGGAGAAGAATTGCCTCTGGTGAGGCGGATGCGATTGTATCAGTTAAGAAGGCTGATGCGGAAGGTATTCAAAATGTTCTCG
>CALKYB010000087.1 GCA_938003565.1 uncultured bacterium | reverse complement strand
ATAAAGATTTTGAAATAAAATCTAAATCAAGAGTTGAAAATTTTAGAAGCTCCGGAGCCAGCCTTGAAGATATATTCATGGAAGTTACCGGAGAAGAGTACAAACCTGAAAAACGTCATTCTATAGATTCTAAGATAACAAACTAATGAAAGTTCAAGCAATAGCACTAAATACATTTAGAGAAGCAGTTAGGAATAAAATTCTTTATTCAGTAGTTCTTTTTGCCGCGATCGTAGTTGCTGCTGCTGCTCTTTTTGGCAAAGTAACTATGGGTGACCCGGTCAAAGTCATTAAGGATTTTGGTCTTTTTTCCCTTTCATTCTTTGGCGCGGTAATTACTATAATTACCGGGGTATCTCTTCTTGGAAAAGAGATAAAACAAAAAACCGTCTACAATATCATCTCCAAGCCTGTAGATAGATGGCAGTTTATTGTCGGAAAATACTTTGGCCTATTTTTTACCGTAGCCTCTTTAGTAACACTGATGGGTCTGGGACTTTTAGGCTTTGTTGCCATTTACGAAGGAGAGTTCAATCCATTAATGTTTCAAGGGATTTTCTATGTAATCCTCGAAGTGGCGATACTTGCCGCTGTCGCTATATTCTTCTCAACCGTAGTTGTCACTGTCACCTTAACCGGATTGTTTACTCTGGGAACATGGATTACCGGAAGAAGTATTTCCTACATGAACTATTTCATTCAAGGAGGACCGGACTCTCCCCCTCCCTCACCAGTTCTTAAAGGGACCGTTAAGGTTATGGATTTAATAGTACCCGACTTGAGCCTTCTCAATGTCGCAAATGAGATAGTACACGACATCAATCCTGGATTTAATCATGCAGCTAACGCCACAATTTACACGATTTGTTTTGCAACTGCGACGCTAATTGTTGCTTCCTTTATTTTCTCAAAAAGAGAGCTTGTTTAAAACTAAGACTTAGAATTTAATTCTTGCTCTTTAAGCTTAAGAAGTTTGGAGTTCACCCTAATCTTTGAGCCATCGAGGAAACTGATTTCCAAGGTCCATCCATCGTCTTTAATATCGACCTTCTCAGCACGATATGTCTTTCTCAAAGCCCTAAGATGACGCTTCTGTTTATCATCCAAATTATCAATATCTAAATCACGAGATGGGGCGGAACGATTCATAACCTGTCACAAAAATTCTAACTTAATAAAGAGAGTCTCAACAACTACAAGGACAACTAACCTAAACTGTCTTTAATTATCGCACTCGCCACTTTTCCCTCAAACCGGCCCTTATACTGTTTATTCAACTCTCCCATGACAGATCCAATTGAATCAGCTCCATTCGAAATAAACTCTCCAATAATCTGGCGTAACTTATCTTCCGTCAACTCTTCTCCCAAGTAACTCTGAATCAGCTTAATCTCAGCCTCATTCTGCGCTACCATATCTTCCCGCCCAGCATCTCGAGCAAAACCCAAGGAGTCTCGGCGTTTCTTTAGCTCTTTATTAAATATGGCAATAGCTCGAGAATCATCAATTTCAATCCTCTCATCAACTTCAATCTGCTTAATAGCTGCTGACAAACCGCGAAGAGTCGTTAAACGCTCCTTATCTCGCGCTTTCATAGCTGTCTTAACATCCTCAAGAAGTTTAGATTTAATATCCGACATAATCTCTCCTTTCTAAAAATACACTCAGGCAAACTTTACGAACCGAGTCGGCCGTCAACAATTTCCTGTAACTCTTTTTCTAACAAATCTTCAGACTCAACACTTCCAGCACTAGGTCCTCCGCTTTGTACACCCTCTAGTCTAGATTTTCGAAGTAAATTTGATAGAAAAAAAATCACCACAGCCAACCCTAATACTACAAAACCAATTGGTACCAACCACGCGATAAGACCACCCAGAGCGCCCTGCGGCGTTCCGTAAATCTCCATCCCATACTTAGATTCAAGCCAACCATATAAATCCTCCTTACTTACCCCACCGTCGAGTTTAGACAACATCTCTCCTCTGAGCTTTCTTGCCTTAGAACTAGGGCATGCCGATAAAGTTCGACCAGGGCAATAAGGGCTCATTATAGTATTCGAAATTTCTGTAGCAACCCTATCAGAGTCCAATGGACTAGCGGAGGACTCCGAGCTCAACACTAGAAATGGCAAACAACTAACAAAAGAAATAAGGAAAAAAGAAATTCTCATGGTTTCAAAGCGGGTAAAGACACAAACGAATAAGCTATTATAGATAGTCCCTAAAGGCAAAAATAGGGTAAAAACCTCGGAAATAATCTAATACTGTTGAGTAATTTTAAAATTGAAATAAAATGTCTTAAATGAACCTAAAAAGAAAAATTATTCCATGTCCCTTTTGTAAAGATAAAAACTCCGATCCGATGAGCGGCATTTGGCCTTTTTGTTCCGAGCGCTGCAAGCTCTCTGATATTGGTGAGTGGACTTCAGAAGGTTATACAATTGCTGGCCGAGCCTCAAATACAGAATCTGACGAACAAGAAAATTCCTAGTCCAGCTTCGGCAAACCAAAAATGCTGCTGGCTTCAGTAAAGTTTGACTAAGCTTAAATCATTAGAAATGAAGTTCCGGGAGCATCTAACTAATTTTCTTAAACTCAGAAACGAGCCTCCAGTCTATTTCGCCGCTCTCCCTACTAAAGTCAATTAATGAACACTCGGATGGGATCTCTGACCAATCCTTACCCATAGCCCGAAGAATTGAAAAGTAGCTTTTCTGCCGCAACCACTGATCAAGAGTATCATTCTTTAAAATATCAACTAACAAACTTTTAACATGGTCAAAGTGGAGCTCTTTCTCTCCGGAAAGATCGGCCATATTATCATGTAGATACTCACCCAGAATACCTATGGCAGTATCCGCTACATCACCCTCATCATCCCAGGAAACTCCAAGGGCAAAATTAACTACCTGTTCGAGATACCGATCCGTCTCTTTCCACTTTAGACACAAAATTTCGAGGACCAATGATACTGTTAGAGGATCATCATGAAGCAAAAAACTCTCGACCACCTCTCGCCGATCTTTTAGCTCTGCTTTTCCAATAATTTTGATCAAAGAAAATATTTCATCAACACCAGGCTGCCGAATTCGACTCTCATCTTGCTTAGCAGAGACCCCTCTAATTTCAATCGTCTCTTTGGAAACAGGTTTTGCAATTTTGACCAGCTCTAACATCGAAACGACTTGTTCGATCTCCATTGAACTCAGCCCCTTTCCCGAGTTCAATTTGCTAAGCATCTCTTCTGGATCAATCTCAGTCACAAAACTATTATTGATGGTACGGAGGTGAGTTGAGTGCTCTAAGTAAGCACCGAGACAATGTTCCCGTTAGTAAAGATTCAGAGAAGACAGTAGTTTTCGGAACAGATCTAATCACTTTTCTCTCTCGCACTATCCTTCAAAGACTGAACTATATCAGCCGAGTTTAACCTTTCCGACACTTCTTGACGAATATAGAATGGGTTTTGCTGATCCAACAGGCCATGGTAAGGACCTGTAATGTCATCAGTTACAATCGGGGCCGATTCAGATGAAATATACTCCCCAAAAAGAGTTTTTATTTCAGTTAAAAGGAGCTGACGCTTAGAAGAAACTTCCTCTCGATCTCCATCTGTAGAAAGACCCAATAAAGGAGTCCAAGACTCTGAGTTAATACTTCTAAAATTGATCAATCTAGCTTCCCTCACCCAAAGGTAAGGTTCAAACATAACCCCAAGGCGACTTCTTAGCTCATCGAACTCTGGGGGATTGGAAACTACTTCTAATTCAGATTCAAAAGATTCCTTATCTGACTGCAAGATTGAATCAATTCCTTCCTTGCCCTGCTGAAGCATCTTCAACTCCCAAGGAGAAAACTCTCTTCCATACTCCTGAGCTGCGTCTAGATAAACCCAAGTGTCTTGATCTAAAATTTGTATTAAGCTTGAGAGTTTTCTTTTTTCATATGTAAATTTCTTCTCAGCCCACTGCTCCAGAAAGGCTGGCTTAGAAAAAACGGGAATGGTTCGATTTCCCTCAAACTCAATTGAAACGAAGTTATGAGTAACTTCAGAACTCTTATCCTCAGCTAATCTGTCTCCCACAATTGGGAGCTCACCTTCCACATCAACAGAATTCTGTTTAAGAGGAATAAACACCTCTGAAGTAATAAACTCTTCAAAGAAAAGTTTAGCCGCTCCAGATTTATCCTCAAAAGCATCCTTTAGACGAGACTGCATGGAATTAAGTTGTTCCGACATAAAAGCTAGCTAAATACTTAATTAATAAACTCTATTAACCTTTCAGGTTCCGACTAGTCTTCATTGAGTATATACCCCGCCCACTATAAACTTCGGCATTTATAAATAATCTTCACCCCGGGGTATAGCAGTGCGCTAGCACTGCCAGTAAATTATATACTGAAACCTATTTGTGACTACAAGACCATAGGTCTTGGCTACAAAAGTCAGAGACTTAGCGTTTAAGCGCAAATATTGATTTTCTTGTGAAGCTTCGCTTCTAGAGATATCTTGGGCAGGGTATATTAGTTGCCGACCTCGCTCACGCTCGGCTATACTAAAACCAAGGTTTGAGACCATGATATTAACCGAAATTTATAGTGGTTTCAGTATATTATGTTTTTAACTTAGACTATAACCTTTAAAAATCAACAATTTCCTCAGAGAAAGTAGAGCTTCAATGGACTATTACAGAACTATCCTATCCTCCAAAATACATCGAGCCACTGTAACTCATGCGGACCTACACTATGAGGGTAG
>CALKYB010000086.1 GCA_938003565.1 uncultured bacterium | reverse complement strand
TATCGTCGATTTCTATTCAATACTTAAATATATACTGAAACTGTGGAAGGTAAACTAAAATACGGAAATTTATAATGGTTTCAGTATATACTGCGCCTCATTTAAATTTCGGTTTTTAGTAGTTCTGTTGAGCAGCGCAGCTTCACAAGAAAAGCTAGTTGAGGCTGACAATCACCGCTTATGGGAGGAGAATATTGGGGTTGAACAAGTAAGTCATAGTTACTACTTGTCTTTTTGGGACGAAAAAAGGGCTAGGACTTAGAGTCGGAAGTTGAAAAAGCAGTTTCTAAAATAACCTTGTTTCCTCTAGAGACTTAAGCAAGTGTGTATAAAGTGCCACATTCTCGACATGGCATCATCACCATTAAACAGAGGGGTCTCCTCTAAGGCTACCAATAGACTTTGATAAATATCGTCATACAGCCCCAGCTCTTTGGTGCCACAAAAAAGAGCCCTTCTAATTGCTACTTCTTGGCCATTTTTTTGGTGAATCGTAGTAGCTGCTAAACAAGGGAGCATGCCCGCGACATTTACGGGGTCGACTTTAATTTCTCGTACGGACTTACCGTCCCATACACTCCCCCCGCTAGCTAAAATATAGTCAATCTCAAATTCGCAGTTTTTCGGATGTGGGTAAAGTACAACATCTACCTTGAATGGGCAGGTTTTACTCTCGTAGGCTGCCTTGCAAAATAGTGCGATTGTTCGCTCTACTTCAGAACTAACGAATTTTTTCTCGTTTTCCGTTAATTCTGAGGACAATCTCTCGTACGAAATTTCGTACCCTTTATCTTGAGGTAAGGCTGAATTGGACTGTATCAGGAAAATTAAAACCAATAATCTTAATAGCATGGGGCCTCCGAAGCCTAAGAATCCTTCCGGATTGAAGGACTCTTTGAGCATCGGAGTAAAACATTTCTTAGAAACTGCTCAAGGAATCTTATTATTTAGGAATTAGCAAATAGAGTAAAAAAATACAAAAAATTCCTATGAAACAATGTTGGGAAGAATTAAATGACAAGCCATTTTTTAAATCGAAGACATGAATATTACATGACTATTTTCTTAAGCCTGGGAGTTTTAGGCTTGTTTACTGAGCTACCATCATGGCTTATTCTTTCCCGAATCGGAGCAGATTTTGGACTAGACGCTATTCTAAATAGATATTGCTTCTCAATTTACACGGTGGTCTTGCTTCGCTATTGCTTATTCTGAAGAGAGGAAAAATTAGGAAAGTCGCAGAGTATTTTCGCCCTAATGGCCGTCTTTGCCATACTGTTTTTAGTATCCTTGCTGTTCTATCTTGTTACCATGATTGGTTGGACTTCTTGACTTGATGAGATAGACCTCAGGGCCCCATTCTTCAGTGTGTTTTGAAATGCCTTATAACCACCTCTTATGGGACAAAAGTTTTGGGTTAAAGAAGGAAGTCCGCTACAAAGTTAATTCATTGGATACGCTTTAGATACCTATTAATATTGGCGTGTTACAGTCATTTTCTTTTAAATGCCCCATCATTCTAGAAAAGAGTAATAATTTATCTACAATCAGGAAATGGGTAGAAGGTGATGAGATATTCAATGTCTTATAGTTCATTTTCGCGTTCTGCTGATCTCGAGTCTGTTGAGCGCGCGAATGAAAGCGTAAATGCGGTTTTTCCCATAGTTTAAAGGAAATCAATATGTTAAGAGCGATACTTTTGTTTCTCCCACTTCTGTTTGGCAGCGTATCTGCCGAAGAATGGAACCGGGAACAGCATGTCATTGAAGAACTACAGGGAGAAGAATTCGGAGGCACTTCATGGCACTACGTTCTTTGTGGCGAACCGTGCCCCCGTGTGTTTATTGATATGTTCCCGCATCGTCCACCGATGATAGAGGGGACTAGTCCGCTAGAATCTGTTTGTATGTTTTTGCGATATCCTTTTGCATTCACCGGGTCTGACACTGAATCTTGTGAAGAGTTGAAAATAGCTCAGCTACAGGATATTACTCGGTCAGATCGCAGAGCTGCGATGCTTAAGAAAGCGGAAGAGGCAATTGATGCTGCAATCGAGAGGAAGAGTGAAGAAATTGACGAAATGTTTTATGATTCACTCTCAAGGCTAATTGAGCAAATCGGTCAGTAGCTAGGTTTGGCGCGAATTGCCGCGCCAAACTCCCCTAATTTCAAGGTTGTAGAATACGCTTTTCATTCGAACATAATTCACTCCTAAGCGCCTGTACTGCTAGCTTCATTTAGGACTCAGTGTCTACCTTAGTAAAAAATTATCTAACTCCAAATTAGTTAATTATAGAACTTAAACAAGCAGTTCCTATTTTTTTGTAGCGAATTTTCCTAAATTTTATGACTATCTAAATTCTTTAACTGTCCAAAAATTATCGGGATACACGTTTCCAGACATGTCTAGATTGCCTCTAGGCCAACCGGTATCTGGATATCCATCGGAATAGAAGTTCCAAATATACTCAATACCGCCCGACCCTGATATATAGTTATCTTTGATAGAGCCTCTCAAAAATCTATCATAGTCCGATGGAGCATTTTCCTCTCCACCATTGAAGAAAAAGACGCTGGGATTATGATTGGAATTGCCTCGATCGTCTGAATTAATCACGATTTTGTTGTTGTCTACGTGCATATCTTCAAGTGCACCGACTCGAGTGGGTCCAAGTTCAAATACGCGTCCAAATTTATTGCCATCAAGGCCAGGGTGAATCAGAAGTCGATTGTTGCGAACTGTCACATCATTGGCACGTCCATCACCGTCTCCAAAAATCGCGAAGAAAGATTCAAGTTTTCTATCACCCATCCCCGGATTGCCTTCTTTTTCAGTCCACTCCATGAAGTTACTGAGAAATATGGATTTACCGGTTTGATTTTTAGCAAAACGTTTTCCGGAATTAGTTGTGCGATTAGCAAAGAACCTAGTGTAATCACCTACCCGAGAGTTTCCAAAACCTTGTTTAGTGTAAAATTCCGAGTCATCTCGATCTCCGTTAGATTGTAGATTAATGCTTGTATTATTTACTATATATCCACCACTCGTGCTTCCTGTTTTATCTGAATGCCAAAAAGCATTTGCTCTTGCGGTCGAACCAGTTCCTGATTTGTTTAAAAGATTTTGAAATAGATTGCCGGCTATATGGAAATCATCAACAGCCCGAAGTCTTACGGCTGAATGATTAGCTCCATCTGTTACTTTAGTATTGATCATTCCAGAGTTAATTAGATGGAATCGATGTGATCCATTCATTACATCCCACCCAAAATCAATTTTGGTGCTATTCTCTGCGTCAA
Source organism: uncultured bacterium (assembly GCA_938003565.1). Lineage (GTDB taxonomy): Bacteria > Bdellovibrionota_C > UBA2361 > SZUA-149 > CALKYB01 > CALKYB01. The sequence goes on along the minus strand of CALKYB010000086.1, from coordinate 19 downwards.
TTGGGCTGCTATAGATTCG
>CALKYB010000085.1 GCA_938003565.1 uncultured bacterium | reverse complement strand
GAGCCATACAGCGACAAGTAATCTTTAGAACTTCGTACATAGGCCAGTATCTGTCGGCTGGTTTTGTCATTCTAAAGTGGCAAGCGGAATCCCTCTCAATAGCTAAAAGAGAGCCACCTTTCATGTCACCCATTTCTAAACTTGATAATATAGGAGTTTTTCCAGGTGAGCATCGGTAACCGCAATGCTTTGCGGCAAGTTCGTTTTCACCGGTAAACTTTCGAATCAACTCTTCAATCGCCATTGATTTCTTGTTGCGATTTTCCAAATCTACCGGCTTAGAACAATCTTCCTTAGCGGTCCAAGAAATATGACTAGTAATTTCTGAATCATTTTCAGAATCTGTCTCAGGACCTCCGAGAGTCGGCATTAAGAATATCCTGACTACCTTTGAAATATACTTTTTGGTGCGAATCTTTGCTGAATTCATATGAGCCCGAGCGGAAGCTACATCATTTATAATAAGCTTAGCAGTGGATTTCTTTGAAGATGGACCCGTTATAACCTTAGAAACTTTTTGAGATTCTACCTTAGCAGGCTCGCCAGCAACTTCTTTAGCTGAGTCTTTTGCAGCTGGCTCATCAAAATACAGCTGTGAGAGTTGAGCTTCTGCTGTAATCGAGTTGGTCAGAACTAGGGCAAATAAAAGGCCCAAGCACGGGGTACTAAATCTATAATTTGAAAATCTCATGTCCACTAGTCCCTAATCAGGGGCGAGATACTTCAAAATAATTCAGCTAGCCTTAGTTACTGATTTTATTGCTAATTTTCTCAAATTGCTCTTGCCAAACCAGAGCAAAATCTTCTTTCATAGAGCCTATTCTCTCTTTATACCCAGCGACATCCTCGAAGAAATGCTCCAGGGCTTCACTAAAGTCTGATTGAGAATTATTAGAAAAAACCGTCCCCAGAGGAAATGTTGTTCTCAAAGCCTCACTAGAGGACAGCAAAATAGGCACTTCAACAGAGAGGGCCTCATAAGCGCCACACACCAAACAATCTTCCCTAGTTGTAAGATCAACGAGTAAAATCGAATGCTGAATTAAGGCCTCAAATTCCCCCTCCCCTAAGAAATCAGTAAAAACAACCCTCTCGGATTCAAAACCAATTAACCCTCCCGCCCTAGACCTTCTACCAGTGACAAAAAGTTTAGTCCCATCCGCGAGTTTAGCCTTATTAAAACCTTTAATAAATTCTTCTATCGGTTCATCTGGGGCAAAACTCGCAATTAGCGTAACCGCCATTTCGGTGTTGTCAACTAGAGAAGGTTTAGAACTGGGTTCAATCTGAGGTAACCTATCAGCAAGCACTAAAGCCTTATCGGCATACTTTCCTAACTTTGAAACTAAAGCAGAATTACTAACGACTATATGATCAGCCCTCGAGAATACCCAAGCAACCAATCGTCCTCTTAGGGAGGCAGACTTCTGAAAATCTTCGATAGCAACATTATGAGCATCCACTACGAACTTAAAGCTAGAGAATATTGAGCAGAACGATAAAAGAAGATTTAAGGGTAATGATGGGTATTGAGAAAAAATAACACACCATCGAGAGCGAAAAACCTCCCTTAGGGTCATGAAACTAGATAATAAAAGGCGCAGAGCAACGTTTAGTCTACTAAAATCAAAACAACGGTAACTACAGTCAAAAGCATCGGCAAGCTCCACATTTCTTCGCTGGGTTTCCCATGTTAGCCAAAGTCTTGTCGACATAATTTAGAAGTTTAGTAGTCTTACTTAAGGGGTTAATGAGCTAACCAAGTATTACAATTTACAATTAAAAACGAGCCACGAAATAACACCCTAAACCAATCAAGTATCATTCACTACCCATTCCATAGCAAATCCCCTACCATCTTAGGCACCCAAAGATAAGTACACTATTCCAGTAGCTTTTCAAGCACAGTTTGGCCTTAAAAAGCTTGGCACTTGCTTAAATCCTGTTTTTGTTCAACTTTAAAGCCCAAAATGTCTACTACTTAATTATTTTAGTCAGTTTTAGTATTTTGCTGGCTAGTTTTAAGTAAGTAGGGTCGAATTAATTTTTGCCTTTACGGTAGAGAAACTTAGAAAGAAATAAAGCATGTCCGGAAAACACCTTGTCATTGTCGAGTCTCCGACTAAAGCCAAAACCATTAAAAAGTTTTTAGGTAAAGACTATATTATTAAGGCTTCGAACGGTCATGTTCGAGATTTGCCTAGGAATGCTTCTGAAGTCCCCGCCAAAATAAAGAAAGAAAAATGGTCTAGCCTCGGGGTAAACGTAGACAAAGATTTTGAGCCTACCTACATCATACCTAAGAACAAAAAGGATCACGTAAAAGAGCTCAAAAGTCACCTCGCAAAAGCTGAGACCTTATATCTCGCGACTGATGAAGACCGTGAGGGTGAATCGATCTCTTGGCATTTACTAGAGATTCTCAAGCCAAAGATTCCTGTCAAACGTCTTGTTTTTCATGAAATTACTAAGGAAGCTATTCAAAGCTCCCTTGATAACGCCCGCGAATTGGATGAAGACCTAGTAAGAGCCCAAGAAACTCGACGAATTATAGACCGTCTTTTCGGGTACAAGCTTAGTGAACTTCTTTGGCGAAAAATTAGACCTAAGCTTAGTGCCGGTCGTGTTCAGAGTACAGCTATTCGTCTTTTGGTTGAGCGTGAGCGTGAAAGAATAATCTTCAAAAAAGCCATTTACTGGGGACTAAAAGCGTCCTTCCTAAAAAACAGTGACGATTTTGAAGCCGAGCTTACCCACTACAAAGAAAAGCGCATTGCCACCGGAAAGGATTTTGATCCACACACTGGCAAGCTTCTTAAAGCTGACAAAATTCTTGCTTTAAGTGAAAAAGAAGCCAAAGATATTAAAAAGAAAGTGGAAGATGGTATTCCTGAGGTTACCTCAGTTGAGGAAAAACCTTTCACTTCTAAACCCGCACCACCCTTTACAACTAGCACTTTACAACAGGAAGGTAACAGGAAACTTCGTTTTTCCGCCCGACATACAATGAGTGTTGCTCAACAGTTGTACGAGAATGGTTTTATAACCTACATGAGAACCGACTCTACTACTCTCTCAAATGAAGCTCTAGAAGCTGCCCGCGGATTTATAAAAAAGGATTATGGTAAAGATTTTCTCCCCGATGAGGCTAGAATCTACACCACGAAAGTAAAAAATGCGCAGGAAGCGCATGAAGCTATCCGTCCAGCAGGAATTAAGTTCACTCCTCCCGAGGATGTTAAAACTAAACTAGGTACCGAAGCCTTCAGACTCTATGATCTAATATGGAAAAGAACCGTAGCCAGTCAGATGAAGAACGCTACTGGAACCCATATTTCCGTCCATGTCGAAGTAGAAGGGGCCAAATTTAGAGCTGCTGGTAAGACTATTACCTTCCCGGGATATCTCCGTGCCTACGTGGAGGGTTCAGACGACCCAGATGCAGATTTGGCTGATCAGGAGAAATACCTTCCGAAACTAGCTGAGAAAGATAAATTAAAAACTAAACAAGCCGACGAAATTGAGCGTTCTACTCAACCTCCTGCTCGTTACACTGAGGGAAGTTTAATTAAAGAACTTGAGCGGCTTGGTATCGGAAGACCTAGTACTTGGGCGACAGTGGTAGAGCTTGTTTTAAACCGAGAGTATGCCTTTAAAAAGGGTTCTGCATTAGTTCCTTCCTTCACTGCCCTCTCTGTGGTTTCACTACTTGAAAATCATTTCCAAAATATTGTTGACTACGACTTCACGGCTAAGCTTGAAGATGATCTTGATGCTATCTCTAGAGGCGAAGAGCACAACATAAAATACTTAAAAAACTTTTACTTTGGTAATGGCCATCCAGGACTAATTACTTTAGTTGAGAAAGGTATGGAGAACATCGACCCCCGAATCGTTTGTGGAATCCCACTGGGAACTACCGATGAAGGAGTTAATGTTGAAGTCAGAATAGGACGTTACGGTCCCTTTATTACTAATGGAGAGCATCGCGCTAGTGTTCCAGAAGGGGTAGCCCCTGATGAACTAACCCTCGACTCCGCAGTTGAAACTCTTGAAATTGCCTCTCGGGCTCCAGAAAGTCTTGGGGAGCATCCAGAGACCAGCAAACCGATTTATCTGAAAGCTGGCCCTTACGGTCCGTACGTCCAACATGGTGATCAAGAAGAAGGTTCGAAGAAAAAACCCAAAATGGCTTCGCTACTCTCAAATATGTCTCCCGACGAGGTCACTCTGGATGAAGCTGTTAAACTGCTATCTCTTCCAATCGATCTCGGTGAGCACCCCGAGCTAAAGCATCCAATTATTGCCGCCAATGGAAGGTTTGGACCGTATATAAAATGTGATAGTGAAACTCGCTCAATAAATCTCGAGGAATATTCTCCAATAACAATCACCAAAGAACAGGCAATAACCCTTCTTGCACAACCCAAGAAAAGTCGTAGACCGGCTAAACCCAAAGCTCTTAAAGAACTTGGAGCTCATCCAGAAAGTGAGTTAGCTGTTTCAGTTAGAACTGGAAGATATGGCCCCTATGTTTCTGATGGACAAGTCAATGCGACTCTCCCTAAAGGCACGGACCCGATGGAGGTTACTATGGAGCAAGCGGTCGACTTACTCTTGATTAGACGAGAAAAACTCGGCAAAAAAACTCCTAAGCCAAAGAAGAAAGCCTCTACTAAGAAAAAAACTGAAGAAAAATCTGAGACAAAAACCAAAAAGACAGCTACTAAAAAAACAGCAGCTAAAAAGAAGTCGGAAGAGAAAAAAGACAGTCCTAAGACGAAAGCTGCCCCTAAATCTAAAGCCAAAGCTACTAAGAAGAACTCAGCTAAAAAATAGTCGAGCCGGAAGTACCACTTAGCCCTCGAAAACAGTAGATAAGTACTCCCAGCTCGGCCCTGTGCGAATTTCGCTGCCAATGAGGCTAACTTCTAGCGAATTAAAGTAATTGGTACAAGAAAATTTTCACCTAATGGGCCCGTCGTTAGATGCCCACTGCCGAATCAATTGAGCTAAACCCCTCTATTCCACCCAAAGTCATCGAGTGGCTTAGCTCAATTAATTCTAAAGTTTGTCTAATTTGCATTCTATTGTGTCTATTCTCTGAAATTCCAAGAACAAAGATACTGCCTCTTTAAACCTCGGAATTTCACAGCTCTAGAGCGACTTAAAAAATGCTAACGATAGAGGCCTATAAAGATAGGCCCCGAGGCTTCACCCCATCGATACTACTTCTAAGGACTGGGGTGGGCACTTGGCGACCTAAGAATCTTAAAACAAATAAAAATCGCCGATAAGCTAATACACCACGAAAGCAATGTTGGGATATGAGAAGCTTTAGAATAAACCAGCTCAACCTTACTCGAGTCCGCCTTAACAAAAATTCTCTCACCAAAGCCTCGATAGATTTCGGCTCCAGATGCAGACCAATAAGGAAAATAACTATAGTTAACTCTATAAAACTGTCCCTTGGCCAAGTTATCAAGTGTTAACTTACTTCCGTAAGTTGACCAGGTAGCCGTCGGAATAGGCAGACGACCTTGTGGGGCAAGAGATCTCACCAATGGCTGAATCTCCCCTTCCCTTCGACTAAGGTAAGATTCAATCGCATTGAAATGATCCAACTCAACATTATGTTGATACCTAACACTATAATGATCGATATCAACTTTAGTTTGAAAATTCAGATAAACTGTCGGCAAACCTTTTCTATCAAAGGACTCCCTCTCTACTCCATTGACAAAAAGAGCTTGGACACTGCTGGGAATATCACTTAAATCTTCCAATTTAATTAACTGAAGATTGGGATAGAATTTATCACGGGCGTAGAGAAAAAATTGTATATGCTTAAAAGGAAGGTTTCCTCCTCCATCAAAATATGCAACCAAAGGTTTATCTATAGGCTCAATGAGTGGGATCTCCCCACTAAGGATATCAGCGATATAGTAATGTCCTATCTTTTGAACAGGTTTAACCAAGTGCTTTTCTAATTTTTTAAGAGCACTCTCATTTGTAAAAACCAAAGTTGACACCCCAAAATCTCTCAACTGCTCAACTTTTACGTCGTCATTCAAAGAAGACCGATCTGTGAAAAGTAGTGGCGTATTATAGGTCTTCACACCCAGCAATTTAGCGCTTACCACAGGCATTCTATAGGCAAGGCTACTTTGAATAAACAGTCCATTCATGGCCTCTCGGCCTGTCTTTTTAAACAAATTTGAAGTCATATAATGAGCTGAGAGAAATGGAAATTTCGAATAGTTATCGAAATACTCAAACATCACTCGCCCACGAATGGGAGAAGATCTTAGGTATTCAAGCACCTGCGCTTCATCGCTCAAGTAAGTTGGGTTTTGAGAAAGTTTACTAACCTTAGCCCTCTCATAGTGAGGATGATCAATGTTGAACACAATCGAAACGACAAAAAACACAATCGCAACCGATATCCAAGCTTTCCTAGCAAACAGTCCACTCGAAAACACAACTGCAGGTAGCGGCCAGCACAGGAGTGAAGCTAGTAGTAAAAAACTATAGGCATGAAATCGATAGTAGTGAAAACCCATAGGAATACTGCTAGCGACAAAACCGCTAGAGAAAACTACCAAGGCTAAAAGCAAAACTGAGAGAAATAAGAAAAAATGAGGAGATCTACGAACTGCTCTATGTGCCAAACCAAGAGCAAGAAAGAACCACAAAAACAATACTGTAGGATCAAAAACTCCACTAACTCCCGAAAATAAGTTGCGGAAATACGTAATCAGATTATGCAAAGGATAGCGAAAAAATAGCTCGAAAAAATCACCAGTCGGTCGAAAAATATCCAACGCGGTGTAGGTACCCGAATACTGCAGAAACGGGATGAGCCAAAAGGAGGCCAAAGCGACTCCCAGTAAATGACCTAGAAAAAGTGCCCTGCGATTCTCCCTAGCCCAACAGAAAACCAAAGCCAGCATAAGACCGCTATAAACCGCCGTAAGCGAATGGGAAAGCAAGAGGCAAAAGAAAGAAATTCCACAAAGAACTATCGTACGACGGCCAGCTCCAGAGATGACCCTCAAAATTAAACCGGAATGAACAACAAAACAAAGCCAACCAAAGGCTTGCGAGAAGAGGCCCACATGCAATGGGGCAGCTCCACCAATGCCGTACCACTGACGATCATGGTTTAAAAACCAGAAAGAAACGGCTACTACCACGAGAGCTAAGGCAGTACGGGAGTATAAATTGTTTTTCTCAAGTGGCTTTTCCGAAGCCCCTTTAGGACCAACTGCTAAGAGAGCCTTGGAGCCAAAAGACTTATAAAATCCTGAGATAAAAAAATAAATACACCACGGCAAGCAAGCACAAGCAAAAACACTCAGGCAATGCACTGCCAAACGACTAGGCTCTGCTGAAAATAAAGCTAATGGGTAGGAAAGAAGAGCAGCGAGGAGGTGAGGTAGAAATGCGTAGAACTGAAATGCCGGCCATCCACTAAACCAGGCGGGATCATAGAAAAGCAACTCCCCTCTCAAGAGACTCTCTCGCAACCTCTCAACGATATAAATATGGCCGTGGAGGTCGACGGAAGGAACAACTGAGGAGGAAAAATAAACCCGGAACCAAGCTACAATAAAGAGGCTTCCCGCTCCAAGAAGGATAAAAGGAATAAATGCTTGAAGAGATAACTTATTAATTCGCAGTTGAGATAGCATGGAACAAACCAATCCGATTTAGAGGTTTCCTAGGAGACAAAGAATGAAAATAATTCAATTAGACTCGCTCTAACCTGATTAAAAATCAAATTTAGCTCAAATAATTTAATCAAAGATTTTAAGTAGATAGCTGTTTATTCTCTATTTACGCACTTATTTACTAAAGTTAATCCAACCTCTAGTCGATCTATTTATTATAGGGGAAGAACTAGAATAATTCCTAGCTCAACTCCAAACCTAAAAAATGAGGTTTTTATAGGTTTTTTCAGGTTATTTTACGGGTTATTTAATTTTTATAGGTATTTAAATGGGACGGCCATTCTATCCACACGAAGCAGACGATCCAGATCTTGATTGGTTAGTAAGCAACTTTCTTTATGAACGGCCAGATTTTCTGCCCGTAGAGTCAGGTATGCTTCCACTCATGCTAATCCCTTACTTTGATGATTCCGGAGCTTATAAAGTCCCAGAAGAGGATGAAACTAGCGAAGAGAAAAGATAAGAATCTGACATCATCATAAAGCCCTTATCAGGGCTTTTTTTTAATATTCAATTTGATTAAAAAACCTAACAATTGATTTCTCAACTATCTCAAGTTCTTTCCAAACTTGTAGTATCTTGCCCTTCAGTATATGAGTCTAATAGGGGTGCCTTGAGCTGGTCTCATACAAAAAAGGCGTCTAGAATTTAAATTCACTCTATTAAAGGTAAAATAACTTGGAACTAGCCTGTCTTGATTTGGAAGGGGTGCTTATCCCCGAAGTATGGATCAACTTTGCTGAGCGAACTGGAATCGAAGAGCTTAAAGCTACTACTCGAGATATCCCAGACTATAATGTCTTAATGCGCCAGCGACTGGATATTCTCAAAGAGAATAATCTAAAGATAGACGACATTCAGGAGGTTATTGCTGGCATGAGCCCGTTTCCCGACGCAGCTGAATTTCTCAATTGGCTACGCGAGAGATTTCAAGTCGTAATTCTATCCGACACTTTTTATGAATTTGCTGGTCCTCTCATGGCCCAGCTTGGCTATCCGACTCTATTTTGTCATAAACTAGAAATTGACGGCTCTGGTGAGGTGACAGACTACAAATTACGTCAACCTGATCAAAAAAGAGAGGCAGTTAAAGCTTTCCATAGTCTAAAATATCGTATCATCGCTGCAGGTGACTCATACAACGACACAAGTATGCTTTCAGAGGCCGAAGCTGGAATATTTTTTAAGCCACCGGACAATGTAATAGCTGAGTTTCCACAATTCCCAGTTACGAGGAACTATGAAGAATTAAAAGATCAATTCTTAGCTGCAAGTATTCGCGAACTCAAAAGATAGATGGACTGGCAACCCTTCGACTCCTCCTGGTTAATTGACTTAGCAAAGCAACAAATGCCTAAAGAAACCTGGCTAGTCGAAGCCCTAAGCCTATGCACCGAAGTGGCTGAAGATTCCTCTGGAACCTATGCGTACTTTATTCCAAGGGAACAGGCTGACGGAAACACGGACTGGGACTTCAATAAAAATATTAGCCTAAGAGATCCTGAATTTGGTGAACTAGTTTTAGACGTGCTAAATAATGGAAGAATTGGCGGTATGGAATTCCTTGATAAGGTTCGAACTTAAGACAGGACTTAGCTAAACTTACCTTGCAATTTTTGAGACTCCAGCAATGAAATATACTGCGCCTCATTTAAATTTCGGTATTCAACAATATTTTCAAAAAGCGCAGTATAAGCCGAGCGTATGCGAGGCCATTAGACAGGTATACCCATCCTCAAATATGGACGAGAAGCGCAGATTCGCAGGAAAAGCTAGTTGAGCTTGTAAATCAGCTTTATTTGGTATTTTCTAGCCAAGTCCTGCGAACTTGTAGCATATTGGAAGCGCATTATATCTGTCTAATGGCAGTGCTGACGCACTGCTATACCCATCTAATTGAGATTTTATTTAAGCCGAAATTTATAGTGGGATGGGTATATATTGTGTTTTTCTTGTTCCTCGCGATTCTCCCTCAAAGCTCTGAGGCCAATGAGGATATCTATTCACACGTTAGTTCCAAAGGAAAAACATACTACCTATTCAAAAAAGATGTGGTTCTAAAAAACTCAAACAAAACAAGAACTATTTATTTTTTCGCTAAGTCCCCTGACAACAAAAAAGGTGTTGGTCTCAAAGAAGTTCCTGCAGACAGAGAAGTGTCAGAAACTAAAAGTGGAATGTTAGTTTTAAAAAAGAAGTCAAAAACGCTAAGGTAAAAGCCAACCACATTTCACTATTTCAGGATTCCCAGTTGCTTTTTGCAATCCTACAGAAAGAACAAAGTCACTCTTAACCAAAGCCTCTGGATTTTGCTCAACCATAAAAACAGAATGTCCTTGAGACACTAACTCACGAAAAACCGACACTAAACCCCGGACCTCCTTTTGGCCTAGACCGTGACAGGGAGAATCGATAAGAAACAAAGTGCGATCTCCACTCATACCCGGCTCCAACTCTCGGGCGAGTTGTATTCTCCTACTTTCACCCAAAGAAACACTTCCAAAACGCTGACCTAAACAAAGATAGCCAGCAAACAAACTCTCAGCAATCCGAAGCTTGTTGTATATTTTAGGATGAAATCGAAAGAAGTTAGCAGCTTCTGAGACCGTCATGGCCGAAATATCGGCTATACTTCGACCTCTCCAGAGAAAACTCTGCACTTCGCTCCCATATCGAAATCCTTGACATTCTACACATCCCTCGAGTCCTTTAATAACTCC
>CALKYB010000084.1 GCA_938003565.1 uncultured bacterium | reverse complement strand
GACGCAGTTTTCAGGTAGCAAGAATAGTTGTGTTGGATTCTCTTTCTCGCTCTGGAGAATTTGATAACTTATCCGAGCTTGAAGGAAAATATTTAGTCGACTTTATTCAAGGTGATATACGCGATGATAAATTGGTAGCTGGGATTCTAACCAAGCATAGAATTGATGCTATTGTTAATTTTTCTCACGAGCAAGATGGTAAAGATCTTTCCTACGATCCTCTAAGTTACATTAAGACTAATGTAGAAGGTATACAGGTTCTTCTTAAAGCTGCAGTGCAGTTTAGGATTGCTAGATTTATCCAGATTTCTACTTCTAGTGTCTATGGCGGAGAATTTCTTATGCAGGGTAGGGACGGCTCTGATTTTGGCTGCGCAGAGAGTGCACCACTAACCCCCGACAGTTCGTATGCGGCGTCTAGAATTGCTGGCGATGCCTTGGTCTTGGGAGCACATAGGGAAAGTGGATTGTCGGTTAGTATTGTCCGAGGCTCTAGCTTGTTCGGTCCATGTCAAAGTTTAGATAGTTTTATCCCGCAAATGATTGTTTCCTCTATCGGGGGTGAGGATGTTCAGAATTTAGATATAACTCCCCTTCAAAGTGCTTTGTATATAGACGATCATTCCCAGGCAGTGATGAAGGTGCTGCTCGATGGTCGTCCAGGTGAAGTTTATAACGTGGGGAGCTTTCCTGAAGAAATGATTTGTAGTGAAGATTTTGAGAAAATATTAAGAGAGTCTTTCTTGGATTATTTTAATAGGTTGGAGCAGGAGGGTTGCTCGTCAATTGAAAAGTTAGAAGTTAAGGATTTACCTAATTTTGAGGCCGCCTCAAAGGTGGATTGTTCCAAGATTAAATCTGAGCTTGGATGGAAACCGACAGTTCCTCTTAGTGAAGGACTTTCTAAGACTTTTAAATGGTATGCGAATAATAGGCAGTGGTGGCATGAAGTTTTCGGGGAAAAAATTCCTGCAAAAAAATTGGTAGGTTGTTATGAGTAATAAACTTTTTACCGGACGCATCGATCCAGAGGTCGAGCTAGTAGTCGTAATCATGGCAGGTGGAAGCGGGACTCGCTTTTGGCCACTTAGTCGTCGGAGTAGGCCCAAGCAATTTCTAAATTTCATTGATGGTAAAAAGAGTTTGATACAGCTCACTGCTGATAGATTGGAAGCTCTGCCTTTTAAAACCTCCATAATGGTTGCAAGTGGAGAGAGTCATACGACGCTCGTTCGCGAGCATTTACCAAACTCTGTGATTTTGGCAGAACCCTGTGCGAGAAATACTGCTGCTTGTCTTGGTTATGCGGCGAAGCAGATTGAGCAGAAAGTTGGTTCTAAAGTTATGCTTTGTCTCCCAGCAGATCATTTGATCGCAAATGTGGATGAATTTTACAAGATAATTCAATCAGCATTTGACTTGGTGAAGTCTGGTAAGCACCTAGTTACCCTAGGTTTGAAACCGACTCGTCCTGAGACGGGCTATGGATATATTAAGTGCAGTGGTTCAGAGTCTGAATCAAGTGCGGCTCTTAAGGTAGAAAAATTTGTTGAGAAGCCGGACTTAAAGACTGCTGAGAGTTATATGAAGTCGGGAGATTATTTTTGGAATAGCGGAATGTTTCTTTGGCGGTCGGATACTCTACTAGATAGTTTGGCAGAGCATTTCCCTAGTTTAATGGATGGCATTGATCAAATGTTTCCGGGAGATATCGACGAGAGCGAGATTGAGGAGAATATTCGAAAAATTTTTCCTACGCTTGAGTCCGAGTCGATTGACACTGGTCTGATGGAAAAGGCAAGCAATGTTGTTATGTTTCCAGCAGAGAATTTAGGATGGAGTGATGTTGGAGCCTGGGATGCTTGGTCAGAGAACGCTAGCCCTGAGATTCTAGACAAGTCTGGGAACGTCAGCTATGGCGATATCAAGTTTATTGACTCGTCTGGTTGTTCGGTTTACTCGGAGAAGAAGTTCGTCGCTACGATTGGAATGGAGGACTTAATAGTGGTGGATACAAAGGATGCTCTTCTAATCTGTCCAGCAAATAGGGCCCAGGATGTGAAAAAAGTTATTCAAGAACTTGAGAAAGAAGGTCAAGAAAAGTTGCTTTAATCCTTCTTAGCGCTAACCCCTTGAAGATAAAAGTAAATTTTTTTTGACAAATTTGCATAGTGATTTGCTGCTTTTGCAAAAATATAGGACTCTTGGCCCCCTAAAACTTAACCCTGTATCTATTAGTTTAATTTTTAAGTGAGTGTTTGATCGATGAGTAAAAAAACAGCCTTAATCACTGGAGTAACCGGACAGGATGGCAGTTATTTAGCCGAACTCCTTCTTTCTAAGGGCTACCACGTTGTGGGTATGGTTCGTCGTTCTTCCGGAGAGAATTTTGAGAGAATTAACCATATTCGTGATGACATTGAATTGCGTCAAGGGGACCTTCTTGATCAACTTTCTCTCATTAACCTGATTAAGGATGTTAAGCCTTCTGAGGTTTACAATCTTGCTGCTCAGAGTTTTGTCCCTACTAGTTGGGAGCAGCCCGTTCTTACAGGCGAGTTTACTGCCTTGGGTGTCACGAGAATGCTGGAAGCTGTTAGATTAGTTGATCCGGGAATTCGTTTTTATCAAGCTTCAAGTTCTGAGATGTATGGAAAAGTCTTGGAGACTCCGCAAACTGAGAGTACTCCTTTCTATCCCCGCTCCCCCTACGGAGTAGCTAAAGTCTATGGTCATTATATCACAGTTAACTATCGAGAGAGTTATGATATGTTTGCTGTTTCAGGAATTCTTTTCAATCATGAGTCTCCCAGACGGGGATTGGAGTTTGTAACAAGAAAGGTGACTGATGGGGTAGCACAAATCAAAGCTGGAAAGACTAAAGAGCTTCGAATGGGTAACCTTGATGCGCGACGTGACTGGGGCTTTGCAGGGGATTATGTAAAAGCAATGTGGTTAATGTTGCAACAGGATTCCCCGGTGGATGTTGTTATTTCTACTGGAGTGACTCAGTCGGTTGAAGATTTAGTTGAAGTTGCTTTTTCTCATGCTGGACTAAACTGGAAAGACCATGTAGTTTGCGACCCTAAATTTGTCAGACCAGCGGAAGTAGATCTTTTGATTGGTGACCCTGCTAAAGCTAAAGCTGAGCTTGGCTGGGAACCGGAAGTTGATTTCAAATCTCTTATCAAAATGATGGTTGACGCTGACATGGCTCGACATAAAGCGTAGATTTTCTTAAGGCCCAAATAAAAATGCGAACTCTTGTTACTGGTGGAACTGGTTTTGCAGGACGTCACCTAGCTGACCATCTTG
>CALKYB010000083.1 GCA_938003565.1 uncultured bacterium | reverse complement strand
TGTGTTCGGCATATTGATCCTACTTTAGGATCAGATGGTGAACTATCTTTTGAGGGTATTGCAGCAACTCTTAAGGACCTTAGTGAAAATGATACCACCTATGAAGTTTTAGCTCTTCCCATTGAAAAAGTTTATCCCCGTTCAGCTATGAAGGATCTGATTGGTGCTAGTGTGCAAGCATTGAGTCAAATGTCTGGTCCGCAGATCTTAACTGTCCTTGATAGGCAAATTTCTCAAAAAGGCTCACAGTTAAAAAGTCTAAGGTCTTTTGGAAGAGATCAGACGGATCCGTCGGCTTTTTTGGCCTTGGTTAAGACTCAAGATATTAGAGAAACTTTGAGAGTTTTTGGTAGGGCAGCTGTAATGTTGAAGAAACAAGGAGCTGAGTTGTTTGTTTCCTCAGGAAATAAGCGAGCTGGAGAAGGTGGGGTGGACTACATTAATCTATTTTCACTTTTTGGGACAAGTGTTTCTGCTACAGATATCTCTGGAAGAATAGCTGCTTATTCTCGACATAATGAGCTAGTTGATATGAATATAGTTGGGGAATACTCTCCGGAACTAACTACCCAGGGCGTCGACTATAATCAGGATGGGATTGTAGAAGTGCCGCTTAAGAATTTTCTAGTTGCTCAAGGCTTGGGCGGCTTGTCGGAAATGCTTGGAAAACGGGCAGAGCAAATTGGTATTTCACCCCATAAAAGATCGGAGTTTAAAGGTGCTCAAGTTAAATTTTCTAAAAATTGGCAGGAGTTGAAAGGGAAGCCGGAGGATCAAAAGATAGAGATCTTAGAGAAAACTTTGCGAGAAATTGATTCAGAAATAGACTCTGTTTTAAGCAGGTCTCCAGAGGGTCTCTATGATTTGAAAGCTATTAAGAGTGAAATTGGTTTTACTCAAAGAGCTCCAGTTTCTAGTTTTGCTTATGCTATAGGGGGTAAGGTTTACCATTTAGTGGAGGACTCCCAGACTGGGGAATTGGTTTTGACAGATAAGGCACTTAGGAGTTTTAAACTGACTAAGAAGCAAGGAACTTCTTTTACCTTAATTGATGCAATTGCAAAAAGACTTGTGGACTAAATTGGATACGATGCTCTAAGTATTTTTAGGAGTGAGAAAAGATAGGAATAGCCTGGCGTTAGGTAGCATTATAGACGCCGAAGGCGTTTGCTCCTGCTATAGGCTTTCGGGAAGATCTTGGGATTTTAAAGGGAGTGCTTATCTTGGTCGCAGAGTTTATTGATTTTCATATTTTTCAGTTTCGTTCTCCAAAACATTAAGAACAATACCAGCTTCCCTAAACATTGCTCGAGTGTCAGCGCCAGCATGGTAGCGTCTCAGGCAGACGACTCTTTTAATACCAACACTTATAATTAGCATTGCGCAGACTCGGCAGGGCTCCATTTTGCAATACAACGTAGCGCCGTCCAGAGCGGTGCCAAACTTAGCTGCCTGGCAAATTGCGTTTTGTTCCGCGTGTATAGTTCTCACGCAGTGATTACTAGTGCTACCATCCTCAATTATGACTTTTCTCATCAGATGCCCTGCGTCGTCACAGTGCTCTAGTCCTGGGGCAGAACCAACATAACCAGAGGCGAGAATTCGATTGTCTCTCGCAATAACACAGCCACTACGTCCGCGGTCACAAGTTGCCCTTGAGGCAACATGATCGCTCATTTGGATGTAGTAATTGTCCCAGTCGGGTCTAAGTTTGCTCTCAGAGTCTAAAGTAGTCATTTTTAAAGTTTCACTCGAGTCTACCAGTAGTAGAACTTGTCAGTGTATAATATAAAAATCGCCAGCAGTAGGTTAGTAACCCCATGGGCAATCATTGTTCCGATTAGATTCTTAGTTTTGACCAGGTAAAATCCATAAATAATTCCTACCAGGATCGCAGCTGGGTAGTCGAAGTGACTATGAACTAGCATAAACATCAAGACTGTAATCCAAAAAGATTTGGCCTGATATTCTCCAATGGGTACTTTAGTGAAATCTTCTTCTATTAAATATCTCATCAACCAAGATCTCCATAGGAGCTCCTCCATGATGGGAACCACCAATGAGGCACCTGCGATACGAAGGGTGATGGATAAATATTTTTCCATGCCGTTTAGTGCGCTGGGGTCGAAGCTTATCGGTCGGTCTCCTCCAATAATTTCTCCTAGTCCGACCCAAACTATAAATGCGAATACGCCGCAGGCTACTGCAGATACGCTAAACCCTCCTTGGAGTTCTTTACGATAATTTTTGAAGCAGATGTATAAGGCAATTGCGGTGAGGAATGACTTAATTCCATATACTACAAAGAGACTAAGACCCGAAAAATATCCCTGTATGGTAGTAAAAACCATAAACACGACAAATGGTGCTGTATATCGAAAA
This sequence comes from uncultured bacterium, assembly GCA_938003565.1. Lineage (GTDB taxonomy): Bacteria > Bdellovibrionota_C > UBA2361 > SZUA-149 > CALKYB01 > CALKYB01. Next base: position 5,055 of record CALKYB010000083.1, on the reverse strand, counting down.
TCGTCTCCATTAAGATAATTATTTAGAGCGGATTTAGACAAATGTTCCTCAAGGAAATTTGCTGCCGATACAGCAGACAATGATGTTAGACACACTAGAAAGTAACGCTAAAGAGCGCTATAATCAATTTCCCAATGGGCCTGAAGGTTAAATAAAGTGGTCTTAATCCAGAATTATCCACAACTTGGAGTTTGTTATGAATATTAAATTATCTTTCTTTAGCTTTTTGTTCTTGTTCTTGCTTCCTGTGAGCGGAGTCGCGGAAGTATACGATATTGATGAGGGGCATTCACTGGTTAGTTTTAAAATTAAGCACCTTGGTATTAGTACTGTCTCCGGTAATTTTAAGAATTTTAGTGGAGAGTTTGAATTTGATGAAAAGAATATCTCTAATTCTAAGGTCAATGCCACCATATCAGTTAAGAGTATTGATACTTCAGTTGAAAAACGAGACAAGCACCTTTTGGCCGATGATTTTTTTCATGAAAGTAAGTTTCCGGAAATGACTTTTAAGTCCAAAAGTATAAAGGATGTAAAAGGCAAGAATTTCAAAATTGTTGGGGATTTGACTATGCACGGAGTTACTAAGGAGATCGTGTTAGACACGACTTTCAACGGTGCAGCTACGGATCCTTGGGGGAACGAGAAAGTGGGCTTTAGTGCAGAAGCTCAACTTAACCGACAAGACTATGGATTGTCGTACGGCAAGTTACTTGAAACCGGCGGGTTGGTAGTAGCCAACTCGGTTAAGATTTCAATTGAGATTGAAGCTAATAAACGTAAGCCTGAGGAGTCCAAGAAAAAGTAGATCGATTTTGAGGTAATAGTGGACTTGCTTAGTTGCCATCAAGGTAGTCGTTTTAAAACGCCAAGCTTTGGTGGCCTTTTTATTAGTTTAAGAGCTGCTGCCTTGGGAGATTCTTTCAAAGTGGTATCGGCAATTTTTGGAACAGGTGCGATAGACTTCAACTCTAACGCAGCGGTCACAAATGACGGATTGTTTGTCGCAATTTTTGCAAGAAATAGGGATTTTCCCAGGATCACCGCAGTGGGGACAAAGGTGGTAACTGTTTGACGGGTTTAGATTTTGGTCAACAGCCACTCGGTCATCAAAAACAAAGCATTCTCCATCAAATTCTTTTTTGGGATATTCTTCAAGGTATTTTAAAATACCGCCCTGGAGTTGATAAACCTCCTCGAAGCCTTCATTATTCATTGCAAGAGCTGCTTTCTCACAACGAATCCCGCCAGTGCAGTACATTAGGATCTTTTTATTTCTATCTATTTCGCAACTCTCGACATAGTCAGGGAACTCGCCAAAGCTACTAAGTCCGGTTACTTTGGAGTTCTTAAATTTCCCAAGAAGCGATTCATAATGATTCCTTACATCTAACAGTACGTAATCGTCATCACCGCTAGTGATTTTTTTATGCCACTGCTCAGGAGATAAATGCCACTTAGATTCCATTTCAGGTAAGGGTACGTGTCGACCCAGTGTAACAATTTCTGGTCGAATATCGACCTTGAATCTCTTAAAAGGGTTTGAAGCTGAGCTAGAGTTTTTAACCGTTAGGTTTTGAATTGTAAGACTATCTTGCAAATAGTCCTTGAAAGGAGGTATGTCCTCCAATAACCCGGCTATGGTGCCATTGACACCTTCCTCAGCAAGAACAATTAACCCTCGAATATTATGTTTTTTAGCGGCAAAAGTTATAGACTCTTTAAGGGTGGGTAAGCGTCTCTTGTCGATTGGCAGGAATTTATAGAAAGTTATTATTTTTACTGGGTGGCTCATATAAAAATTAAGGTTTAGGTTTCCCCATGTTGTCTTTTTCAATACTCACAGTCTAAATGCTAGGGAGTGCTTTTAGAGGCCCTTATGATACCCTAGCCGTGAAAAAACTCAAATTTTCTAGAAACTTGACAGCTTGAAAATGCAGTTTGACTTTGGCACCAATGCTCACTAATTATGGGACTGTTGCCAAACAGTCCAATAGTGCAAATGCCGAAAGGTAGCTGCCTGAGCGTAGCTCCGCACACCAGGAGCCATTTGGCTTCTTGTGTTAAAAGGACAACATGGGAATGGTTTTTGTGTCCAAAGGACACAAAAATTCAAGCACGATATTGTTTGTTCGTAAAACTTTAGTTTAGCGACAGTCCCATTATGGTTACTTTTGAGGCGTAATTTTGTGAATAGCGAACAAGTAAAAGAACGAGTTTTGGCAAAGATGCCAGATGCCGAAGTCTTGGTGGAGGATCCCAGGGGCTCTGGAGACTATTATGTAGTGTCCGTGGAGTCTGGTTTATTTTCGGGTCAGTCCCGGGTTAAGCAGCACCGAATGGTGCAAGATTTATTTGAAGAGGAGTTGAGATCTGGAGAAATCCACGCTCTTAGTATTAAGACCAAAGTAGTTGAACCATAGAGGAAAGATGTCAGACACTTTCAAAGCAGATCGAGAGCAAGAGATTAAGGAAAATCGCATTTTAATTTACGGCAAAGGCACTAAGTTAATGCCTATGTGTGGCTTTTCAGGAACGGTAGTGGAGATTTTCAAAAGCTTAGGCCAGCCTTTTGAAATGGTCAATGTTTTAGAGAATCCAGAGATCCGGGCTCGGTTGCGTGAAGTTACTGATTGGCCTACTTTCCCGCAGATTTTTATTGATGGTGAATTTGTTGGCGGGTGTGACATTGCAAAAGAGATGTTTGAGTCAGGTGAGTTGAAGCAGCTAGTTGATGGTTCGTAGCTTTTTAGGTGATTCTTCGTTTTAAATTCGGGTAAAAAAATGGCAGATAGTCAGCAATTAACCCCTTTGGCGAAAGAGGTTTATAGCGTGCTTGAGCGGGAGTTTCCTGAGTCTAGCCTGGAAATCGAAGATCAAAGCTTTATGCATGCAGGCCATGCTGGTGCGCGTGAGCATGGCGGGGGACATTTAGTTGTGAAGTTGATATCGAAAGACTTTGAAGGTCTCAGTCGCCTTGAGCGTCATCGAAAAGTCTATCAGGCACTGGAAAAGGAACTCTCAGAGAATAGAATACATGCATTGAGACTGATGCTTTCGTCTCCCAAAGTGTCAGTAGAAAAGCCCTTAGTCTAGGCTTGAAGTGCCCTCACTCTATGTCGTCTGAGTATCGATACAAATTTTTCTTCTTCTTTTCTTTTTGTTTCCTAGCTTTCTTCTTGGTTTTTTTGCCCGTTCTTTGGAAATCAGTTGGGTTTTCTCGAACTGAGATTGCTTTTGCCAGCATGATGGGGACTGTCGCAACGATATTCTCTGCACCACTTTTTCTCTCGCTCGCACACTCTAAATTGAGAGCAAGTGTCATGTTACTGCCTTTGTTGGTGGTAGGATTTCTTTTCTTCACTCCTTATCTTTGGAGTAGTGTTGTGCTGGTGCTCATTGTTTGTTGGTTTGGTTGTTCATTTGCTGGAAAGGGTATTTATGCCTTAGTCGAGGCTCAGGCGGTGCGGGATGGAAGTGAGGGTAAGTTTAGCTTTGAAGATCTCCGAGTTTGGGGATCGATTGGTTTTTTAGTTGCGAACATAGTTATCGGCTTATCGATAGATAGATTTGGGGTCGATAGTCTAGCCTTGTTGGGCCTGATACTTCTTTTTCTGAACTATCTTGGAGCTTTTATTTGCCGACCTTTGTTGTCGGATAATTTAGTTGAGCAAGTTGAGCGTCAGGAGTCTTTCTTCTCTTCGAAACATTTACCAGCTATTGTTAGTCTGTTTGCGGTGAATTTTTTACTTTGGGCCTCGCATACTCCCTTATATCTATTCTTATCTGTCCACCTTCAAGAGCTTGGTTGGACTGGAAGTATGATTTCCGTGGCATGGAACCTTGGTGTGGTTTTTGAGATTGCATTGTTTGCAATATTTCCCTCAATTGAGAAAAGAATACCCCTAGTTACTATTCTAAGGGTGGCAATAGTGTTCACGGTCATTCGCTGGGCCATTATGTCATTTGAAAGTAGTATGGGTATGATTCTGTTTGCTCAGGCTTTGCACTTATTCTCATTCGGTGCCTGTTATCTCGCTTCTATTAAATTAGTATTTCGAATATTGCCTAATGAGATGCGAGACCGGGGTCAGGGATTTCTGACCGCCGCTGGAATTGGCTTAGGGTCTTTTGGCGGAAGGCTTTTGGCTACCTATTTTGCTGAGCAAGTTTCTATTGAACAGATGTTTTTGGCTTCCGGGGTGCTAGCTCTGCTTGCCTATCCAATATCGTTTTTGATTCCCAATTCTAAGACTGATTCTGAAACTCTACCTGAGCTTGTTTCAGAAAAAGGCTCAGAGGTAGGCCGTCTGCTTTGAAGAATCTACTGTTCGTTCAAGCTCCAGTCGTAGTCCAGGTAATCAAAGGTTTTGCCATGCTTATGCAGTAGTTCGCGATTCTTTGCCGACATGTTTTGCTCTATGAAGTAAAGAACAGCTTGTTCCACGTTAGAAAACCCTAGGTTTTTGAAGCGATTATCTTTTTTGGGAAGATTTTGTTCAAAGTCTTTTCCGTACCATTTAAAGATAGAGGAGACTTTTACAGAGCTAGAGCTTTTATTGACTAGAACTTTGGAAGGGTCGTTTGCAAAATCGCTAGATTGGGAGCTTAGCTGGGTATCAAGTTGACTGGCTATGTAGGGTTCGTTTCGTAGTTTCGGACAAGACCGGGCTGCACATACGAGCGCCATATGTATTCTGGGTTCGGCAAAGTTTTTTCGAATTATTTTATGTTCGACATGATCTAGGCTAAGTTTTTTGCCAAATATTTTGACAAGATTTTTGCTCCAAGCTTTATCAATTTGCTTGATACTGTTTTTCGGCCAAATAGCGGACTTGAAGAACCCCGACTTTATTGGGTAGTTGTCAATTATTAGCTTAAGAGTATAGGCATTGTAGACGTTGATCCAGAGAGAGAGCTTTTCATTTTCTGTGAATTTAGCGAAGTCTGCTTGCTGAATTTTCGCGACGTTAAGTAGGTAGTCATGAAGATCTTTTGGCTTCGCCTTAAGCTTGGCGTAGCTTACCATGCCATGCGAGTTAACATGCTCAGACA
>CALKYB010000082.1 GCA_938003565.1 uncultured bacterium | reverse complement strand
TTATAAATGCCGAAGTTTATAGTGGGCGGGGTATACCCTATCGATATCGACTTCCGAAAAAGCGAGTCCAGATAAGAACAAACAAAAAAGCGAAACAACTCTAGTTTTAAATTTCATGGGGCTGTGCCTGAGTTTAATGGGAGACCAAACAGCAGTAGCCTTTTGGTCTCCCATTAAAATAAAAAGCATCCAAAAAAACCTATGTTTCACTACTCAGATTTACTTGGTCTTAAGGATATCATAAAAATAATTGAGGAAGCACGAAGATAAGAGCTAGCTATGCTACAAGCCCATAAAATTCAAAATACAGCTGATTTTCAAGGTTCAAATAGATATTGCGCTTCTTATACATATTAAAGGATGGGTATACCTGTATAAGGGCCTCGCATACGCCCGGCTTATACTGGGATATTTACTGTTCGCATATTTGCTGTTAGTGTTTCGAGAGCTCCTTAACCTCCCTTTTTTCCGGTAGTTTTTCTCACTCATTATCCCTCAAATAGCCTCCTTAACTCCTGACTTTAATTGAGGGACAATGAGTTCCTGTCAACTAAAGGTAATCACCGTGCTAACAACTCTCGCGCAACGAATTTCAACCCTTTCAGAAGGTTTCTTGGTAAATAACTCCACCGAGCCGGAGAACATATCGGCAGTACATAGTCCGATATCTTTGAATTCTAAGGCGCTAAGCGATTTTCTTGCATCGTTCGGCGCTACTAACCTATCGAGTGAAAAAGTCCTGAAATCACCGCTTTGTGATCTGACAATAAAAGGAGGTTCTGTTAATAAAAAGTACGCCCCTATTGACGGATTTGGCATCATGATACCCGGCGAATCGAATGTAGTTGTTGAGCTGAACCCAGCCGATAAAGATAGCAAGAAAGAAATTGTCGTGCCAGTTGGACAATTTGTCTTCTTCGACGATTGGCCCGTTGATGGCTTCCCAGACGCCGGAGGGCACAGGGTAGTAATGCCTGACGGTGACCACGGCAAACGTTATATCTTAACTATTCGGCGCGATATAGGCGAGTTTATCATCACTGAAAACTCATAAGAAAGGATTTAATAATTTGGTTTTTAAAATACAGGAACTCAGTCCAACTTATGTTTGCTCTGCTCTAGAGACTTTACATTATCGTCACCTCTCTTACCATGATACTATTTCATAAAAATAAACCCCAAAAGGTATAAAACTTCACTTCAACACTCAAACTCAATGCTTTTTAATTCAGGAACATTTTTCCTATTTCTTCTAGTCTTTTTTTGCTTTTGGAATATCCTCAAGCATAAACCTACATCTCGATGGCTAACTCTAACTATTTTTTCAGGCTTTTTTTACGGCTGGTGGGACTGGAGGTTTTTATTTCTAATTATCTTCAGTGGATTCGTCGATTATCTTACGGGTCTTCTAATTAAGCAGAAACCTCACCATGCCAAATACTTTCTAACAATCTCCCTAGTAACTAATATTCTCTGTCTTTCAATATTTAAATATAGCCGGTTCTTTGCTTCGAGCTTTGAGCAAGCTTTAGCCTCAATTGGCTTCCAAGTGGACTTAGTCGCAGCTTTACCAACCTTCACTCTGATTCTCCCGGTGGGCATTAGCTTTTACACGTTTCAGTCAATGAGCTACAGCATTGATGTATACCGAGGTAAGATTGAGCCAACCCGAAACATTCTCCACTTCTTCTCCTTTCTAATGATGTTTCCCCAGCTTGTCGCCGGCCCCATAGTCAGGGCAAGCGAAATACTCGAGCGGCTAGCCCAAACTCCTGTTACAACTGAAGAGAGTTGCTGGAGAGGAACTAAGTTGGTGATAGCAGGCTATTTTCGTAAAGTCGTAATCGCAGACGGAGTTGCGCCATTTGTAAATAAGGCCTTTTCATCAACAATAATTGACCAAGGCGCTTCGTTTTGGTGGCTTGTAGCAATTGCCTTTTCCATCCAAATCTATTTTGATTTTAGTGGATATAGTAGAATAGCCAGAGGAATTGCCACCTGGATGGGCTATGATCTGCCTGTGAACTTTAATTATCCTTATACTTCTTCGTCTTTAAGCGAATTCTGGTCTCGCTGGCATATTTCCCTGTCCACTTGGTTTAGAGACTATCTTTATATACCTCTAGGAGGTAGTAGAGCTTCCTCGCTTCGAACCAGCTTTAATCTTTGGGTCACAATGCTGGTCTCAGGGCTTTGGCATGGAGCGGCTTGGACCTTTATAGTATGGGCTGCAATTCATTCCCTTCTCCTCTCACTTGAGAAATTAACCAATTGGCCATCACTCGTAGGCAAAGTTCCCCTTATAGGAAGATTAGTAGCTACTGGCATTACTCTTTTTCAAGTATTAATTGCCTGGATCTTCTTTCGGGCAAACAGCTTTGACCAAGCTATTAAAATACTTGAGGAGATGTTCTCTTTTCAAGGTGGAATAAATTTTGTTTTCACTTCACACCTACAGTTGTTATTTGTCATCGCAGCGGTGTGGGAAGGTTTCCACTATTTTAAGCTAAGCCAAAGAGTTCGCATTGGAAAACTAGAAATTTTATTCTACGCACTTATAGTCTTAGCAACGATAATATTTAGAGGCCCTGGTGGTGAGTTTATTTACTTTCAGTTTTAGTAGAACTAAGATTTGTTTTCTACTGAGCATACTCCTTATTGCTATAGTCGCTCTTTTACCTCAAGGGGGAGTAAAGAATAATCGCCTATCAGATCTAGAATTGGATAAATTCTGGTTGGAAAAGACTTACGCTAGTCCCAACTATGACCTAGTCATGCTAGGAGACTCAAGACTCTATCGCGGTGTTTCTCCAGATGAAATTTCAAAACTCACCGGACATAAGTCTCTAAACTTTGGATATTCTCAAGCAGGATTTAGTAAAAAATACATTGAACTTGCTCTTTCGAAGCTCGACTCCAGTAGTTCTAGGCAAACAGCAATTTTTGCTATAACTCCTCTTAGCTTAACTCCAAAAGCTTTGCGTAACCAACATTTAAATAAATTTCTAAATTATGATTTTCTAAAACGTTTTCTTGTCCTCCACACCTATAGTTTTGCTTCAAAATTCCATCGTCGAAAAATTTCCAGCCTACTAGGTACAACAAAGAATAGTGACTATCTACAGATTATCAATCCAAACGGTTGGATTGCTTCCTCCCGAAAGGTTTTTTCGATCAAACGAGGTATTGATGCTTATCAGAATATGTTTTCTAACAATCAAGTATCACCTACAGCAGAAAAAATTTTACTAAGAAAAATCACTCAACTTACTAAGAATGGCGTATTGGTTTATGGGTTTAGACCTCCCTCTAGTAGAGAAGTTGAAAATATTGAAAATGAGAAAAGTGGTTTTATAGAAGACACCTTCAAAAAAAGGTTCACTACTGCCGGGGGCGTCTGGTTAGAATTCGATAGGACTAAGTATAAAAGCTATGATGGCAGCCACTTGACTGTTGAATCGTCAATTAGCTTCTCTAAGGATATCGCACACTCAATTTTAGAATTACAGAACAACCCATAATAATAGCCTGTAAATATGGCGCCTAACCAAGATCTGAATTATTTGCAAGGTAGGCCCTCTAGACCTTAATTTCTGCTATAGTTGAATCAGACTAATCGCATCCCTTTTCTAATAAAATTTAGCCCGTACAGTAAAAGAGCCACCTACTGATAAGGCGGCTCTTTTGAATTTATTTTATAATTATCTTATTACCTAAGGCAACTATAGTTGTTAGCTCGACACTCTATCATATCCTCAAGGCCATCCGTGGTGATGCGCAGAAAGCCATTCGGATTAGAAGATTCATTAGCCGATGAACTGATTGTTCTTAGAATATAAGTTATTGGCTTCAGAATACCTTTCAATTCCTCGTGACTTAATCGAGCTCTTTGACATGGCTCTGAGAAGCAAACCAAACTACCTTGTTCAGCTGTATACTCAGAAATGATACCACTAACTCGATTGGTCTCTGTTATTTCGCCAGAATTAAAATCATCTGATACTTGTCTACCACCTGGGAAGTCATTCATCAGTCCAGCTTCAAAGGCAAAGAAAAGTGCAACTACTTCCGATTGCAGTTCTCTAGAACCACCTGGATATGCATCACTTAACCTCTGAGAAGTAACCGGAACAATTGATCCCGCCAATAAATCTTCAGGACGATCAAAATAGCAAGCCCGACCAGTATCTGAAGAAACTCCAAAATCCGGAAATAGACCATTAACACCTTCGCCCTGAATTAGTGGAAGACAAGTACCATTTGCAGGTTTACCGCAGCGAACTACTTCTGTTCTTTCTGCATTGAAAACCGCAGTATTAAATTCATACCGGCCGCCTGTAAATCCATCACAAAGGTGTCTTAAGTCTTCTACAAGAAGGCCTGTATTGCCAATTACCTCTCTCAACTCACCATTCGGCCCAGGTGTTAACTCACCACTGGGAGCTGTACCGAAACCAGTAACGATTCTCACACCTGGTGTTGCCTCAGTATAATCGAAACTCAAGTTTGGATCACTAATTAACCCTTCTGGGGTTGGCGCAGCCGGAGCAGGTGTGCAGGAATAAAAGTAGCTTCCTAGAACTGCTTCAAAATTACCATCACCGTTTCTATCGCGACAAGGAATCACTGTATCTTGATCACAGCTAGAAGGTGTTCGATCACCTCTAAGCAAGATTCCGGGCCTTCCATTGCGTTGAGTTTCACATTGTGGAGTCTCAGATGCAGGAAATGGATTTGCAATAGTACCTCTAGTACGTCCTCTTCTACACTCGTGAAAATAGTTTGCGAAAATCATCGAGCCAATTCCATCACCATCTGGGTCTAAACACTCAGCCCTTGGATCGCATGGGAGACCATTATTTCCCGGATTAATCCTATCAACAATGTGAGCTTGAGCGTCATTTGGTCCACGGAAACAAGATGGAGCATCACTCGAAGAAACTGGATATAGAAAACTTCCATCAGGTTCCCTATCAAAGCGAGGTGCCATACTTAATCGCTCATTCTCAGCCTCAATCTCAGCCGGGGTCGTGCTGGCAGAACCACTAGCTCCTGGTATACAAGTTTGTGTTCCATCCCAACCATAGCCATCACCGTCGGAATCTAAGCAGGACCCAGATGACGACTTATCGGCCGCTACTTGATTTGGAATGCAAGTTTGCACCCCGTCCCATCCCCAGCCATCTCCATCAGGATCTAAACAGGTAGTTGCACTGGCAACTGTGACACTGAAAGTCATAGACAAAGCACTTATGAAACAAATACGTCGCTTTGTATTTTTTGATTTTATAGACATTTTAAAAACCTCATATTTTAAAAATTAATAATACATTTGCCCAAAAAGCTTTGAGATTTCAGCCTTTAAAGCAGTTCCTACTTGTTTACTACGTATATACTATGAAATAGTTACAATTTTATTATAAATATACTCAATTTAACTCCTCAGATATAATCACCCAAAGATTTTCGAGCCATAACGATCTGATTTTACTGCTTTTATTAAATTCTGGACGGGTTTATTGTCTAGATTGCGGGAGGAGCGCTCTCACACCCGATTTCAACAAATCTAGCGCTCCAGGTCTGAATCAGGGGTGAGTATACCTCATTTGACCAACCAATATTCATTGGTCTATCCGGGTCGCAGGACACCCATAGTAAGAAAATGCTAGCAGTGGTTTGATCTAAACAAATGAGTTGGTCTGGATCCGGGTGAGTCGAATCCTGGTTAGACAGCATGGACTGACCACTTACCTATCACCACTAAATTGCTGAAAGAGTCCCTGCATATTTTATCAATAATTTTAAATAGATAAATCTGAAAACGGCTACGCGACGGCCACAAATAGTTAAACTATTTGGAGCAAACTGCCGTAAACTACTGAATCATAGATAGTCTTGGAGCTACGACTTATTAGTCGAAACGCTAAGCCTAATTGAATCACACTAATCTTAGACATCTCCTTGTTTACTTTATGAAATCTATATTCAAGATAACAGTTGTCCTGGTAGCCGTTTCCCTTTGTATACCAAAGATATCCCAGGCTGAATGTGTTGATGTAGACGGGGATGGCTATGGTTGGAATAATTCTAGACCTTGCAGGACTAGACCCGTTAGGAGTTTGTCTCGTGAACCAGAAGCCCTGAGAGTGGGAAGTATCCGTATCAGTAACGTAACGAGCAACAGTGCAAGAATTGCAACGAACTTCACTTCTGCAGCCAATGGGAAAATACTGTTTGGAAAAACCCAACACTTTGGAAAAGTCGGACCCTACCTAATGACAAAATCAAAGCTATTTAGCCAGTTCCTAAATGGTTTAGAACCAAACACTACATATTATTTTAAAGTGGAAGCTCGAAATGGAAATCAACGCGCATACTCTCCCATCAAAACCTTTAAGACTTCTGGAGTTGTAACCCCAACCACTATAAACACCTCAACTACGATCCCTCCGACCCAAACACCAACATTAAAGTTCCTTGGTGTAACAAAACTTACTAGGGAGGCAAATTTCGCAGAAGTTCATTTTAGCACCAGCGATATTTCCCAAGCACATATAGAATACGGTGAGAATAAAATAGATACGAAAGAAAGTCGTCGCGCGACCATATTTAAATGGAAAGATCATATTCAAGACCTCAAGAACCTCAAAGCTCAAACACAATACTTCTATCGAATTCACTATTCTGGCAAAGAAAACATTAATCAAAACTTAACAACTCAATGGTTTAGCTTTACTACCCCACGAAAAACGCCCTCCACAGTAGGTAGAATAGTCAATCCAATGATCGATTCTCTGGCCCCCACAATAGGAGGAATATCCAACAAGCCTAACTTCGGCACCGCAAAATTTGGGGATTGGGGCCATCCATACCCTCCGTCAAAAAACAAAGAGTGGCTAAAAATCGAAGTAAAAAAAGGCACCCAAGTTGGTGGTGGATGGAAAAACGAACTCTTACCGAATTCAACTGAGGGCTGGGTGGCTTTCAACATGAGACTTGTAAACTGGAAAAGCGATGCCGCAGCATCCAAACTACCAGGAATAAGTGGCCCGGTAACCGAAGGAAGTGGTGCGATAGCAAGAAAACCAAACTTTTCAGAACTTTACCCCAAGGTCATCGGCGGTCAAGGCGGGGGCGGAGCTGGTGGAACAACAGGGGGACCGGACGGTAAAGGAAAGTCTTGGAGCGCGAGAATGATGGTCGTCGCTGCCAATAAGGTTCCCGAGAGGTTGGGTACACTTGGGTTTTATACCTACCACAAAGATAGCTCTAATATTAATCAACAGGGTCGCCAGTTTGGACAAAATTTCACTTGGGAGCATAACGGGGTCGATACTAGAGAAATTCTAGATGAGAAGTGGCATAAGATTAAGATTTACGTGAAGCTTAATGACATTGGCAAATCAAATGGTGTGCTGAAGGCATATTTCGACGGAAAACTAGCCTATCAAAGAGATAACTTTAGTTTTACGGAAAATCCCAAGTACAGAGGAATCTATTTCTTTTTAAACGTTTACCATGGTGGTAATCCCGTTTCTCCAAATACCTACACATATTACTTGGACGATTTGCGATTCAATCCAGGCTCGATTGATTATACGGATTCTGAATAGATATTATATTCCCTGCCAAAGAATACTGTGAAGCGAAGCTTCGCAAGAAAATACAGAAAACGCTGTTTTCTCAGGATAATTTGATTTTCTAGCCAAGTCCTCCGGACTTGTAGCATACTGGAAGCGCAGTATAGGTTAAAAAAAACAGGAGGAATACGGGGATTTAAAAAGTTACGCCAAATAATACTGCTCCAAGGTATTTAGAATCGTGAGAGACTATCCGATATATATACTTAATCTGGTTAATCAATATAAATTAGGCTAAATTATTGACAGAAAGATGTATCAGTTCCGTATCTAAAACTGGGTAATATAAACGAAAAATTAGAGAAGATGGCTCTACCAATATCTATTCAAACGCAAACGCCTCAGGGCTCAAAAACTATTACTGAATTTAGCCATGGCCCTATTAGTTTTGGTCGTGGGACCGACAATACCGTCGTTATCAACAGCGTGGCGGTTTCTAGGACACACGGCGAACTGTTGGAAGCCGGAAGTCAGTGGGTTTATCGAGACAATAAAAGTAGTAATGGTAGTTGGCTCAATGGTAAATTGGTGGAACCAGGTAATTTAGCTCTGATTCGGTTGAATGATAATTTAACTATTGCTGATTCCTCGCTTTTGATTGGTGAGAGCAATATTTCACCAAATGGCAAACTACCGGATGGAAACGCGAGCCTGCTCGTCTTTCTTCGAGATCAATTCAAGTTTGAGTTTTCCTTTTCTTCAATGAAGAAGCCTTTTACACTAGGAGGCCCTGAAGCTAGTCTTTTACTAGACGGCGCACCACCGAATAAGGTCCAATTTACTGTTACACGAATGACTACTGGCTCTCTTATACTAAATACAAAGGATTTAAATACGGGTCTATATATTGATGGTAAAGAGGTTAGAAAGACCGCTCAACTTGATGATCGTTCCTTGCTTGAAATAGGAGCGTACAAAATGGTTGCTAGCTTAAGTTGAGCGACAGTTGATTAAAGACTTGGCAATCTTCTCTAAAACAATTGCTCCTTGGTCTGGAGATCCACCCTGAGGTGTTCTAGCTATTTCAAGAAAAGGAGTATTTTACTTTCTGGAGTTGATAGATTTTGGTCCGGCTGGGACGGGTATGGACATGTCAGTTATTGGAACAAAGCTGATATATTTTGCCCCCTTACAATTCAAGTGCGCTAACTCACTGATAGATCTCCGACCTACATCAATCCAGTACACTCAGCAACCGTGAAAGTCTCAGAATCTGAGTAATCTAGCAGAGTTTGTTTGTTGGAATTATATCCTGAAGTGGTCTCGTAGTATCTAAAAGTAGGGTTCTTATCGTTTTTTTCAATTTTGGAGGAGCAAATACGAAGGCTAATCGTAGCGACAGCCCTTCCAGAGGTCCACTGTCTTTCATAACCAGCAATGTAACCTCCAATATGGTCCGGTAACTGAGGCATTCCAGATAGAGTACTCATCTCAGTATTACCACGATAGGAAACAGTTGATGCAGTTTGTTCATGCCCACTATCATTTATAATGGTGTAGGCCGCAGTCATGGCATTATTTCCATAGCTAACAAGCTCTGCTAAGTAAGCCTTCTCTTTGTATTCACTAAACTGTGGTACAGCAATTGAAGCTAATAGAGCTACAATAGAGACCGTTACTAATAATTCTATGAGTGTAAATCCTTCTTGGCTTCTCAACATCCTACTCCAAAATAAATCTATTCTGGAGTTATCAGTCGGCAAGTAATGTTTATTTCTTGAGAAAATACTTATAATTAGGAGATTCCACTATCCAATAATTAGTTCTAACTCGTAGAATATACCCATCCTAGTATAATTTCGGCATAGACGAACTCTCATTCCGATGGGTATATGCAGTGCTTTAGCGCTGCCATTAGACAGATATACTGAGCCTCCAGTAGCAGGACTTGGCTAGAAAATACCAAATAAAGCTGATTTACTAAGCTCAACTAGCTTTTCTTGCGAAGCTGCGCTTCCCCTCCATATTTGTGGATGGGTATACCTGTCTAATGGCCTCATATACGCTCGGCTTATACGATAAATGCCGAAATTTATAGTGGTTTCAGAATATACCAGGAATAATTCTGTATTTAACCGCTTTTTTGTATTCTACATAGTCAGGATTTTCCGAGAGCAATCTCTCTTCATTAAAAATTCGAAGAACCTCAAATAATATCCAAAGACAGAATATACAAAAATTAAAAAGAGATAGGTTTAACAACAAGTAGCAACTAATACTTACGAGATAGCAAGCGTACAAAGGATGACGTACAAAACGATAGAATCCCTTCGATTTGATACCCCTGTCAGCTGGTATAACCGAGAAACTGAGGTTCAGCGAAGAAAGAGCTATAATTTGGAGTACTACCCCAAAAAGCAAGCCGGTTACAATAAATTTTCCGATATAAGGTGGTATGAACGTCCCGCAAGGTTCGAATAGTAGAGTTACAAAAGTTCCAAGCCCTGCGACAACTACGTCATAGGGACATAGAGTTGATCTGACGGGAACTTTTCGTACAACAGCAAAAATAAGATCTAAAATCATTTTCACCATGTACAGTCGTTCCGCCAATTTGAGACTAGCAATAGTAGCAAAAAATCCGATCCCCTCAAAACTTACTATTCTGGGCTTAAGAAATAAGAAGTAGAACGCCACAACGTAAACTAAGGTGCCGATGATTTGGTAAATGAGATTCTGTCTAAATGAACAGATTTCAATGTCATTTTTGATAATATTGGGAAAGTACTGACGCATAGCATTAAGAGTTGAAAGTTATCTCATTTTTCCAATTGCATACTG
>CALKYB010000081.1 GCA_938003565.1 uncultured bacterium | reverse complement strand
TATGCGATAGAGTTTTTTGTAGCTTGGTATAGTAATAATCCTTACGAGCGATTTCAGTTCTGGTTTAGGCCCTTTGGAACATATGCCTTGGCTTTTTGGGGCATGGTATTTTGTAACTGTGTTGCCCCATTATCTCTATGGTTTAAGTGGTGCAGAACAAATCTAGTTTGGTTGTTTTGTCTTTCTATTTTTATCAATATTGGGATGTGGCTTGAGAGGTTCAATATTATAATTCAGTCTTTGTCTCGAGAGTTTATCCCTTCTAGTTGGGGTGGGTATAACTTTTCATGGGTTGAAGCTGGGATTACGCTGGGATCGTTCGGGTGGTTCTTTATGTTCTTCCTGGTCTTCATTAAGGTCTTTCCTTCTTTCGCTTTGACGGAGATTAAAGAAACAATAGAACCTCCAACTCGAAGTGCGGGTCATTAGTGCGGTAATTAAATATAAATAACTAGGAATTCTAAAGAAATATTTTATGGCGGAGCAAAATTACATAATCGGGTCCTACCAGTTTGTGGATGATACCCGAGAAGCTATAAAGAAGCTGCGTGATGCTGGGTTTGAAGATGTGCAGTTGTTTTCACCTCTACCCAATCATGACCTTGAAGACGAAATGTTTCATGGTAAAAAACGTAGTCCTGTTCGTCGATGCACCTTGCTTGGAGCTTTAACTGGCTGTTTCGGAGCTTTTTTATTCACTAGTTGGATGAGTATTGATTATCCTATTAGGACCAGTGCGAAATCACTAGTTTCTTTTCCAGCGTTTGTGATAATTGCATTTGAGTGTACAATTCTGCTTGGTGCGATCTTCACGCTGCTGGGCATGGGTCATTTTTCGAGAATTCCTAATATTTTGCAGAACCCTGTTCATCGACCAGAGTTTACCAATAACATGTTTGGATTAGCTGTTAGGGTGCCCAGAGACAGAAACTCTGAAGTTGAAGATATCTTTGAATCGACTCAGGCTGAGAAGACGGAGGTGCATAGTGAGCGGTAGGTTTAGAACTATGTCAGTGCCCTTTAAGGCTAAAAAAACATTTGCCTATTTGTGGTTAGTGGCGATTTTTGTTTCATTGATTGTCTGTTTGTTGAGTGAGAAAGCCGCGGCGCTTCCTTGGGACATCGATATGTACAAGCAAGAGTCATTCAAGGCGAATGAAATAGCCCGAGCTCCGGCCAAGAATACAGTTCCTTTGGGTCATTCTCCCTTTCGTATGACAAACGAGGAAGCTGCCAAATCGCTCACTAATCCAACGACCTTCTCTTTTGATTCGGTATGGCGCGGACAACGATTGTATAACTCTAATTGTTGGACTTGCCATGGTAAGTCAGGTGCTGCTGAAGGTCCTGTTGCAAAGCAGAGCGCTTTGGGAATCCCAGATCTTTTGACAGATTTTTATAGAAATTCTCCAGATGGTAAAGTTTTTGCAGTAATTTATAACGGTGGTAGCAATATGCCTCGTTATGGATTTAAATTCTCTAAGACGGAAATTTGGGACATAGTGAATTATCTCAGATTTCTTCAAGGTCAAGACGTTGAAGGCCAGGGTAGTGAAAGATTGAAGCGACCCGCAAAAGTAGTTTCGGGTAAGTAAATGCTTCTTGGGTCGTTAGAGTATTTTTTGTTTAGTTGAAGATTTAATCGTAGTTTATTGTTGAAGGGTTTGAAAAGCGATGTCTCATTCACCATCTCCAGTTAGTTTGGATGACGCACAAACTATTTGTGAAGCTCGGCCGTTTCAGGTCTCTGGAGGGCTTCGGACACTCCTTTATTTATGTTTAGTAATTGGAGGATTAGCTTTCTTTTTTAAGTTTAGTGGAGATAAGCGCTCAGCTTTGGTCAGCCTACAGGTTAATTTTATATACTGGTTTCTTGTTTCGGCTGCCGCTAGTTGTTTCGCGGCTGTTTTTCAGATTTGTAATGCTCAGTGGTCAAGACCCTTAAGGCGTATTTTTGAATCTGCTAGTGTTTTTCTTTTGTATTCTGTGATTCCCTTGGTTGTTCTTTACTTTTTTTCAGGGGAATTGTTCCAGTGGGTTCATGAACAGCCTCCAGGAAAAGGGAATTGGTTGACCCCTAATTTTGTCTATACACGAGATATAATTGCAATATTGCTACTTTGCTATCTTGTGAAGAAGCTAATTGGTTTGTCTTTAAGCCGCGATATTGGAGCAATTCGAGGTGGGCTAGTATCAGTTTCAAAAGATGCAAAGAGTCGTTGGAATGCACCAATGTATGACAAGTATGTCAGAAACTGGGGATCAAATACGAAAGAAGCCATCGCTGAAACCACGAGCTCTATGGGACGCCTCTCGCCTGTAATTATAATAGTATATTCTTTGGTGATGTCTCTAATCGCTTTTGATCAAATTATGTCAGTTGATTACCACTGGTACTCAACTTTGTATGGCGTTCTCTATTTTATGGGTGGCGCTTATCTGACTTTTGCCTGGGTAGGGATTTCTGTCCCATTCTTGAGATCCTTTCATCCTTTGTTTCGCAAAAAAATTGAAAGACGAACATTACATGATGCGGGGAAACTTTTATTCGGCTTTGGCATATTTTGGGCTTACATGTTTTGGTCTCACTACTTGCCAATGTGGTACGGGAACATTCCCGAGGAGACGGGCTGGGTGATTTTGCGTCTTAGGGAGCAACCTTGGCACTCCCTAGCTTGGGGAATTTTGGGGTCCTGTTTTTTTGTTCCTTTCCTCTTAGGACTCAGTAGAGATGTTAAACAAGTCCCGATTCTTCTTTGTTTGACAGGGGTTATAGTCGCGATTGGGTTGTGGCTTCAGCAGTACATTCTGTTTGCACCAACTCTTTATCCGGATACAATTCCCCTAGGCCTGGCTGATATTGGAATTTATGTAGGTTTTATGTCAGTATTTATTCTCTGCTGTTTGTCATATCTTGAAAAGGTTCCGCTAATGCCTTTCGGCGATTTATACGCCACAGAGTAGTTCTATTCGAAGTCTGCCTTAATCCAGACTTTTTATGCTTCAAGCCAATAAGTTGGCTTGAAGTTTGATGACACTAACAGACTAAATTACGTAGTTGCCCCGAGTTATTTACCTCCCGTCTTAGAGATACTCTACTTCTTTATAAGTATTTGTTTTTGTCAAAAAGCTAGATTCAACTTCATGAATTAGCATTTTTGTTCTTTGTCATTTTCTCGTTAGAGCCAAAGCTCCAACTTAAAAGAAAAATTTTTGAGTAGAATTGTTCTTTGATTGGTTTTGCCAGTCAAAGCTAATCAAAAAGGAGGCGTCTTGCCTCGGTTTTTTTTTAGGTCGCAAAGGAGAAGGGTTATGAATATACCTGCAGCACCCCTAACTCCGCAAATTGCTTATGAGCCAACCGCGGAGGACCTGGCTTTCAAGTCTTGGGTAGACAATATCTTACCGACAGTAGTTAATGCGTTTACCAGTAAAGGGTTTCCTGATTTGATCCGGGAGTACCGCAAAGAAAAGGCTAGAGCAGCAGGAAAGGTTCAAGTGGACGCTGATGTGAGTGCTCTGTTTGAGTCACCCCGTACCAGCTTTAGAAGACGCATGAGGAATGATTTCCTTTGGCTTACTGGTCAGTGGAACAACACTGTTTTATCGTCTAGAACTGATAAAATTGGCTTAGATATTTATTCTAGCCGAGTGGCTACAAGTATGGCGAATTTTAAAGTTTTCGATGTGGCTTTACAAGTTTGGGATTCATGTGAAGCTTTTGGGAGCCTGCGAAAAGGAGATCCATCAGTTGGAGTGTTGCTTTCGAAGTATATACAACACCTTTTCCTTGCAGCTTTTATTCGGTCTGCTTTAGGCGGTAACATAGGATCAGTTATTGATATGCTGATTCACGATTGTTTAGAAATGTTTTTAGAGCATTTGGCTGATCATTCAGTCCCTAAAAATTCCATTTGGTTTGAAGAGCGAATTCGGGAACTTCGAGGAGAGATTGGTCTTCGACGTGCCTTGGCAATGAAAGTGCCCGATGGTTTGAAGGGAGTTGAAGGGAAAAAAGCTAAGCGACTTCAGGTCGCTGAGCTTTTTAAAGACGATCCTGAAATTTTAATTCAGTATGGAGTAGATTCTTATGTCTCTTGTTTTGAGGACAAACGGAAGCAGTGGGATGTACAAGGATTTATAACGAAACATGACTATACTCTTCGTACTATCAATACGGTTGAAAAGTTTCTAGAATTTCCTATCCATCAGCTAACATATGTTTATCCCGTTGCTTTAAATTTTATGATTGAACTAGGTGCACCAAAACGATTGATATGGCTCTACCATACCACTATGGAAGAGCTACGAGATGAGATTGAAAGGTCTCGGTTACTATGCGTAGGTTGTAGAGTTATCGTAGAGTGAATTATTTTATTTTTTGCAAAACGCCCTTTTTTGATTAGAGCAAGCTAAAATTAAAAAAGGGCAAAACGTTTATTACGCCTTGCCCTTTTTAGAAAGCCTGACGCAAATTCGTCAGCTCTATGAAGACTTTCTGCTAGAATGGAATATCGTCATCATCAAAAGGAACGCTTTCTATTCCACCACTTGCGCTAGGAGCAGCCGATTTTGCAGGCTTGACACCGGCAGGTAATCCACCACTGCCACTTGGAACACTATCGTAACTTGCTCCACCGCCTGAGTCATTCTTACCGCCAATAAACTGCACGTTGTTAGCTACTATATCAGTTGAGTAACGATCGTTACCTTCTTTGTCTTGCCATTTTTTGGTTTGGATTCTTCCTTCGATGAATGCCTGTCGACCCTTTTTAAGATATTGTGAACAGGTTTCAGCTTGGCGCCCAAAAACAGAAACTCTGTGCCATTCTGTATGATCTACCCATTCTCCATCTTGGCCTTTCCGCCTGTCATTGGTGGCAAGCCGTAAACTGCATACTGGGGTTTGGCTAGGGGTGTATTTTAACTCAGGATCAGCTCCTAAGCGGCCAAGGATCATTACTTTATTTAAACTCATTTATTATCACTCCAAATGTATCAATGGTTTCCGGGACTCTTACCTTAAGTCACAAATAATTTGAGATCTTCTAGGGTGCCCCAAATGGCTGCCCGGAAATACAAAATATTCACTCTATAGATTTTACTATAGCAATCCTACCTTAGATTATCGCCCGTAAAAAAAAAAGATTTCATACGAGGTAGCAATTTTTGTGGAAAACATTTAACTTCTTTGTGGCAGCCCATTTGGCACAACAGATGAGCTTGGGTCCAAGTTGAATTGACTTATCTAAACGGACTGATTTTGTAGCTTTATAGTTATAGGATATGAAGATACCATTAAAAGAAATTAACTCAGGAGGAATTGAAGTTGACTTTAAACTGTCTCCTGAAATACTCAATGCTAGTCAGGTACCAGAGGACTTATCCCCAAGCTTTAGTTTTGAGTCTGAAGCACAGGTAGCTCTAAATTTAAGTAGAGAGGGTAGTACTGTATACGTAGAGGGAGTAGCGAACTCTTCTTTTGTGAGCTCTTGCTCTAGATGTGTAGAACCCTCTGAAACCAAACTAAGAACTCCCATTAAGATTCAATTTAAACCTAAGAGTGAACGGGCGGCAGTGGGGGAGCAGGATGAAGACCTAGAGATAAGCTATTATTTAGGTAAGGAAGTGGAGTTGGCTTCGGTTGTAGTAGATTTCATTAAGCTCGATATCCCTTTTAGCGTGCTTTGTGCTGAGTCTTGTAAAGGACTTTGCGCAAAATGCGGTGAGAATCTCAACAATGAGAATTGTGATTGCTCTATTGAGAAGACTGGAGATAGCCCGTTTGCCGTGTTGCAAGGATTGAAGCTGAAGCATTAGTTTTTATAGTAGTTTACTTTGGCCTCTTTTGTTCGCTTTGAGAATGCCCACCCTAATATAGATTTTCGTTTTCTGCCTCGCATACGCTCGGCCATGCTAAAATTACATATGCGCACCAAATTAATCATCATTGCTGTAGCTATTGTTAATTTTGCTGTAATTTTCTATAAATGCGGCCCCAGAGTTGAATGTCGGAGTAGAGCTCCTAGGTCGGCTTTGGTTTGAAACTGGGCTATTTGAGTCCAACAGATTATAACAGAACGTGAATTTTTATTTTGTGGGTTGGTTTACATCAGACACTTCAGTGTAAAGATGTTTCTCTCTCATAAATTCTGGAGGTCAGGAATAAAATGCAGGCACCTAAGAGAAAAACTTCGAAATCTAGACGTAACATGCGTCGATCTCATCATCGCGCCGTTTCTGCCCAAACTGCTAAGTGCACGAACTGCGAAGAGGTAATCAGACCTCATACAATATGTAGTTCCTGTGGGCACTATCGAGGAAAAAAATACCTCGAAGGCCTAGCAGCTTAGTTTTTGTTTTCGTAATATTGTCTTTCCCCTTAAAATCTAAGTGAGAGGGGCTGAAACTGGGCTTGCTCTTTTTGTCCTTTGGCGACAGAATCGTTTTGATTTTTAATACCTTAGTTTGCAATTTTAGTTCCAAACTTCTCTAGTTATAGTTCAATAAATGACCTCAAAAT
This sequence comes from uncultured bacterium, assembly GCA_938003565.1. Lineage (GTDB taxonomy): Bacteria > Bdellovibrionota_C > UBA2361 > SZUA-149 > CALKYB01 > CALKYB01. The sequence goes on along the minus strand of CALKYB010000081.1, from coordinate 2,342 downwards.
CAACCGAACTAAATGGAACAAGTCGCCAATCTGGACAAGTTAGTATGGGGGATTTGCCTGTCGCCGTAGATGCCGCTGGTGGGGATATTCCTTATGATGCGCAAATTGAAGGTGCTGTACTTGCTTGTAAAGATAAAGGTGCCTCGGTAGTTCTCGTTGGAGACCAGGATAAAATTGAAGCTAGGTTGTCTGGTCTTGGTGCTAAGAGTTTACCTATTAGTGTTAAACATGCTTCCCAAGAAATTGGCATGGATGAGTCTCCAACTCGTTCAGTGAGAAAAAAACCAGACTCCTCACTTTGTGTTGCCTATGAATTGGTGAAATCTGGTGAGGCTTCCGCAGTTGTTAGCGCTGGTAACTCCGGTGCGATGATGGCAGCTGGACGGTTCCTTTGGGGATTGCTTCCAGGAATTGAACGGCCTGCCATTGCTACTCTTTTCCCTAAGGCCGGGGAAGGCGAAGTGCTACCAAATGTCATTCTGGATATGGGTGCTAACGTGGACTGCCACGCACATCATTTAGTTCAGTTCGCCATAATGGGATCGATTTATTACGAAACTCTCTTCGATCGTCCCGGACCAAGAGTAGCTTTGCTATCTAATGGAGAAGAATCTAGTAAAGGAACTGATATAACTAGAGCCGCATCTTTGATTCTCAAGGATATGGAATCGATGAACTTCATAGGGTATGTCGAAGGTCGTGATATTGTTACCGATAGAGTTGAAGTAATAGTCTGCGACGGGTTCGTTGGTAATGTTGCTTTGAAAACTATGGAGGGAATTGCTCGAGTTATCGGTGAGCAATTAAAGATTGAGGGGAAAAAAGGTCTGATTCGTAAGATTGGTATGGGGCTAGCGAAAGGAGTTTTTCGAGATGTATTTAAGAAAAAGTTCGACTATTCCTCATATGGAGGATGTCCTCTACTTGGATTAACTCGCTTAGCCCTAGTGCTTCATGGTTCTTCTGGCCCGCGCTCTGTTAAGAATGCAGTGGGTGTTGCAGAGAATTTTGTTAGCTTGTCTATGACAAGTAAGATAGGTGAAGCCATTCGACAATTTGAAGAAGTCGATAGTGATGTTGACGTTGATATTGCCAGTGGTGTTGTGCCCGAGGCCGAGAGCCCAGGAAGCGATAAATCTAAACGCCGACGGTCGTAGTCTCATTGTAGTTTTGACACGGCCGTGACAGCCATCAAGACTATGGAGTCTTTTAGAGTTTAGAAATTTGTGGCGGTTGGTCTGGAGTTTACTTCTCCTGGTTTAAGGTGCCTATTCTTGAATCTTTTTTAAACTATCTTTTTGAAATTAATTTACTTATCCACTTTTAGGAGTAGAGAGATATGAGCGATAAACTTTTGAATGGACAAGTGGCGGTTGTCACGGGCGGGGGAAGAGGTATTGGCAAAGCTGTTAGTCTGGAGCTTGCTGCTCACGGAGCCCATGTAGTTATAAACTATTCCCGTAGTGCAGATGCAGCTGAAGCTTTGAAGAAAGAAATAGAAGCTGCGGGCGGGTCGGCAGAAACTTCTGCTTTTGATGTTTCGGACTCAGCCCAAGTCGATGAAGTTCTTAAAGCTTTGATTAAAACTCATGGCAAAATAGATATTTTGGTTAACAATGCTGGAATTGCTTTAGATAATCTTTTAGTCCGGACTAAAGATGAGGAATGGGAAAGAACTATAGCTGTCAACTTGAGTGGTTCGTTTTATTGTGCGCGCGCTGTTGCCAAAACAATGATGAAAGCTAGGTCGGGAAGAATAATAAATATTAGCTCTGTTATTGGAGAATCTGGAAATGCTGGTCAGGCTGCTTACGCCTCCTCTAAAGCGGCATTGATTGGCTTAAGTAAAAGTCTTGCCAAAGAACTTGCTAGTAGAGGTGTCACCGTTAATGCAATTACTCCAGGTTATATTGAAACTGATATGACCTCCGATTTAGGAGAGGGTGCGACTGAGGGTATTCTTGCTGGAATTCCCCTGGGGCGACTAGGGAAGTCTGAAGATATAGCTGCTGCCGTAGCCTTTTTGGCTTCTCCCCATGCTTCTTATATTACCGGGCAGGTGCTAGGCGTTAATGGCGGAATGTACATGTAGAACCTCTCCCAACTTTCCGGTCTTGGCCTATCTCGACTTAACAGAACATTGCTCCGGTGCTCATTTAGTTTACTAAATTCCGCTCCTCACAATTTTTGTTAAGTCGACCTCGACTCAAGCTCGGTAAATTGCGGGGACAGGGTCTAGTTTGAGATGAAGTAATGGGTGAGACCTCAGCTAAAGAAATTCTCAACTCTGTATTCGGTTTTTCGGAGTTTAGAAGTAATCAAGAAACAGTAGTTAACCATCT
>CALKYB010000080.1 GCA_938003565.1 uncultured bacterium | reverse complement strand
CCGAAATTTATAGTGGTTTCAGTATATTTGTTCTATTCCCGAGCAGCTCGAACGTGGACGCTGACTAGGAAATATTCCTCTGGCGCGACAACCGTCGATGCTATACTGTTTCCACAGGATAAAATCAGCAGGGTTTTGACTGAATCTAGCCATTTCTTGATATAAATGCACTTGATGACTCTATAGTCGTTAGTTTGGTTCGTCTAAGATTCCTGAATATAGAAGGTCACCGCTTAGGTTTTTGTTAATCGAGGCGGATAATACCCGATGAGCAAGGCGTACTTTTGTGCGTTGCTGCGAGGAGGGAGCAGGTTAAATTAAATCCGGCATCGAAATAGTTGCTGGAGCCTGGGCGTTTACAGAAGATGTTTATTATTAAGTAAGTTACTAAAAACTTAACCCTATTTTTGTTGCAAACAACTTTGAGGGAGTTTCGTGGTTACCATGCAATTGATTAAAATTTTTTCAAGAATTTCCTTAGCCCTAATTATCTTACATGCAAGCTTCAGTCTTAGTGGTTGTGGTTCGCTTAACCGCAAATTTCCTAATCTTAGAATCCCCCAGTATAAACTCACCAAAACGGGTGTAGGAGCTGCTACTGGAACGGCCCTAGGTGGGGGAGTTGGGGCTGTAATTGGATCCGCTAGTGGAAATGTTGGGCAAGGAGCTGCGCTAGGTGCATTGTCAGGTGCAACTGCCGGTGCGGTTATTGGTAAGCAACTTGAAAAAGGTCAACAGGCAATCGCGCTTCAGCAAAGAAAATTAGATCAGCAAAGTTCTCAAATTCAGCAACTTAATCGAGAGATTGATAGTTTGCGATATGAGTCCGGTGACCGAGTTGGGTCTCAGCGTGGAAGACTTGGAGCAAGTCCCGTAGATCCTATTGGTTCAGGAAGCTCAAGCGCCAAAATTGAGGATCTTAAGAAATCCAAGCCAAGCGGTGTAGGGAATAGCTCCAGTAAAGCTAACTTTAGCAGTGCTCCTGTCTATCGAGCCAACGTTAGTAGTGATGATCTACAAAAGTTCTTGTCTCGTGTTCCAGTTCGGAAGCCAAGAGCTGAAGCTGAACCAGTTGGTCTTAGAGCTAAGGTGAAGACCGCTTCAGCAGTGAAGTCTTCTCCTCGGGTGACAGCAGTTGACGGAAGAAAATTTGTTGGGAATAAGTTTTCTAGAAATGAAAGCTCTCAAGGGCAGTATGCAAAGAAATCTTTTAAATCTGAAGCTGTCATACCTGAGAAGAAGATTCAAAAAACTCCCAAAAAACAAGAGCGGGTTTTGGTCGAGCAGCCAGAGGTGAGGAAGTTGGAAAGTAAGTCACTTGAAAAACTTGCTAACAAAATGAAAAAGCCTCAAAAAATTGAGAATGTGAAGGTAGATAGTGCCAACGATTTACTCGAATCTAAAAAGTCTGAGGCTCGAAAAATTGACTTAATCAAGATTCCTGCCGTTACCAGCGGTGCAGCTAAGAAAGCTAATGAAACGGTTCGTACTGCAGAGCTTAATATTCAGCCCCCTACTATTAGAAAGGTAGGGAAGAGTGGAGCGGTGAAAGAACAGCTAGAGTCGAAAAGTAAGGCCGCAGCGGTTTATAGCTCGAAGCTTGCTAGTTCCAGAGCTAAGGCCCAAGAGAGGTTGGATAGTGACAAAGAGGATAAAGAGATTGTTAACGCCGCAAAATTGGCGGAGTTGGAGAGTAAGGAATCTAAAAGCAAAATTCCTTCTGCAGCAGCTCTAAGTTTACCTAGCTCCAAAATTAAGCATAGTTCTCCAAGTTGCTTGGAAGCTGAAAATGAAGCCGAAAGAGCGAGGGAAGCTACATCAGATGCTGATAAACTTTTCTATTATAGACGTGCTTTGCGGTTATGTGGAGAATCTTCTAATTATCACTTCGAAACAGCCAAGGCTTACTTGGCTATTGGGAGACGAGAAGATGCAGCATTTGAGTTTAGACAGGCTGTGGATTTAGATCCTAACAATAAAGCTGCAGCTCAGATGTTAAAGAACATGGGGCAATAAACGTAAGATTTTTATAGACAAGTAGGCGTTTACTTAGGTGAATATAAACTTGATGTGAAACGTCTCTTTGTCTCATAGTTTCGTTTTAATGTAGCAGACCCTAGTTTGTTTAGTAGATTCTGAGAAAGCTTGCTTATTCTCTTCCATGAAGAGGCCCGGAGGGGCATTTTGTAATTTTATACTTACTTGAAAGTTGAAAAAGAGGTCGAACGCTTACCATGAGAAATAGTTTTCCTTCCTGTAAACTTATTGTTTTTTCCTTGTATCTCCTGGGACTGGCGGCGTGCAGTGTGGGTGGAGCAAACCGTACAACAACTGGAACCTTGGGTGGAGCGGCAACCGGAGCGGGCCTGGGAGCGATTATTGGAAATCAAACTGGAAATCCAGAGGTTGGTGTAGCCATTGGTAGTGCCGCTGGAGCTATTGTCGGAGCTTTGACGGGCAATAAGCTTGATGGAGTTGATGCCGATAATCAGCGTGCGCGTGACAAAGTGGCTGCTCAGGAAGCCAAGCTTGAGGAGAATCGTAAATTAATTGAAGCTCTGAAGCGACGTGGTGCTGATGTTACCGAAACTAAAAGAGGTGTAGTTGTTAATCTCCCGGATGTTTTATTTCAGTTTGACAATGATCGTTTGACTCGCGAAGCTGAGATGACCCTAAACGATGTTTCAGAGGTTGTTCGTGGGACTAATCGTAATATCTCTGTTGAAGGACATACAGATTCAATCGGTACAGTAGTTTATAATAAGGATCTCTCAAGAAGAAGAGCGAATACCGTAGCACGTGGATTAAGGCACCGGGGAGTTTCGGCCAGAAAAATATCATCCAGGGGTTTTGGTGAAGGCTCTCCAATAGCTTCAAATAACACTGATGCGGGTCGCGCCCGGAATCGTCGTGTTGAAGTTATAATTGAAAATCAAGCTCGCTATTAAATTCTCAAAAGGGTCTTTAGTGACTCTATTTAATTTTGACAGTTGAAGCGCTAGCTCTCAGAGCCCCCTGTGGTGATACGGTTTGGAAGATTTTTGAATCGACTAATAAAGGGGATTAGAGCGAGTATAGCCGCATGCTCATAATAGGTAGCTCTAGTAATAAGCTGGTTAGTTAGAATCCCAACAGTGCCGTCTCCCTGTTTTGAGTTTGTTCTATTAAAAATAATATCATCGGCATCGCCAAGTTCTTTACCTTCTCTCACCAGTTTGCTGAGTGAGGGGGGTAAGCAGAAGGTTGCAGTCATGTTTTTGCTTCGTAAATTGCCATGCTCTATTACAATCCAGGCGAAGACATGTAGACTGTCTTCCAATTCAAATATTCCACCTTCGATACTGGCGAAAAAATCAGCGTCTGATGAAATCTGCTTTAAGTGGCTAAGTCTATTCATTGCACCCGATAAGGTATACTCTTGACCAATAGGTTGATCATCTATGCCTGAAGGACAGCAAAAGCCTTTCACTGAGCAAGATCTATCGGGAAAAACACTACTGAACGCCAAGCGAAATGCCTCCTTCTTAACAGGATTGTTGGATGCAACCGAAATTTTCATAATTTAAATATTTCCATAGTGGTGAATAGCAAATACTCATCTTTAGATAACTAGATCTATTAGTCTCATCTATGGCAAAAATATTAGTTCCTCATCAATATTAGTCAAGGCAATCTCGGGTAGCTTTTGCAATTTTAAAGCGGTTCTCAAAACTTACTTTTCAATAGAGGAAGAAGTTTTGGTAAGTGAGCACAGCCAACGATCTAGAGATAGATAGAGTTTCTTTCAATGAGTTTTTATGGCCTCTATAGTTTAAGGGTGATAGAATTATTGGAAGTTTCCTAGAAGAGTCAATCTTAGTTTGATTAGAGAGATTTGTGAAATTTTCAACGAATTTGTTTGTAGTTGCTGGGATTCTACTAGCCCCATTGCTGATTTTACTTAACAAAGCTCTCTTGCGCATATTGGGGAGGATAGCCTCCTTGTCACCAAGTGTTAGTGCTGACTTTAATCACTACTATTCGACTGCCTGGCTGGTTCTGAATGGAGAGATACC
>CALKYB010000079.1 GCA_938003565.1 uncultured bacterium | reverse complement strand
AACCGAAGAAACCATTCCGGAAGCAACTCTGAATTGGAATGAATTCATTGAATTCACAAGAACTTGGCTAGACAACAACCACAACAAGTATCCCAACCTAGTGCCGATGGAAGACGATATGTGCTTCAGAGCAATTGAAATGGGAACTGAAATATTTCACGGAAGAGGTGAATTTACGCTTCATAAATTTGAAGTTCGAAAAGAATAGAGAAGCTGTATTGCGGCTTCTAATCCCCGAGTCGTCACAGTAAGTTAGAGTCAAAACGAAATACTGAATTCAGACTCAATTGGCTTGCCCGTGCAAGAGCTGCGAAGCAGTTCAGCAAATATTTTATACCCCCACCCAAAAAGGCCTGACAAGCGTAGCTTAGCAAGAAAATCGGTTTAACCCAGAAAACAGCTGCTTGCCGCTAATTTTAAAAAGGAAATGCTACGCATTCTGTGTTTTTTTGGTACGCCTATATAATCTACTGGCAGTGCTAGCGCACTGCTATACCCCGGGGTGAAGATTATTTATAAATGCCGAAGTTTATAGTGGGCGGGGTATATACTGCGCTGAGACGAGCCTAGCTCGTACCCTGTCTGAATTTTCAACTTAAGTAAAAGTTGGAGCTTTAGTTTCAAAGACACAGAATATAAGCAAGGAAACCAATGATTTAAGTTGAGAATTAGCCATTCAAAAAAACTAACATTTAAAAGCAACAATCATCCGGACCCGGCGCACAACTTCAGCGAAAGTAGTAATTCAAATTAGACAAGTAAGCGGATCCTATGGCCGAATTGCAAGAAACATCAGCTAGTTGTGAGTACACAGATACTGACATCCTCCTACGAATAGGAAGTGACAAAGACGCTCCAAAGTCCCTTCGAGAGAGCCTGGACCCAGCTCTCTATGAGTACAATTGTTCGCTTCAATTAAACCTCAACAAAGTACTAGAAAAGTTTGCCCCTGATTCCCTACAAAATATAGACACTGAAGGTGTATTTGGATCAATAACTGGAGACAGGGTTAAGTTTGTAAAAAACCTAGCAAATGAAGTACTCGATGCAAATATTCCTCTAGAACCGGGAGCAAATAATAGTTCAAGCTACAAGGAAAAATTCAATGGTGTCGCTTACAAAAGTACTATTGAAAGCCTTCTAAAGCTTGTTAAATTATCAGAAGAACTGACACAACAAGAATCAGAACCTGAAGTATCTGTTTCTACTCTCACCAATGGCCAAGAAAATCTTAGCGACTTAAGCCCATCGAACTTCGAAGTATTTCCTAATCTAAATTTTTCGAGGTTTGATCTCGAGAATCTCCGCAGGGTTAAAACTCATGTTGAACTAAACGGAAAAAACCATGCATTCCAAACAGGCGCGGCGGAAGCTCCGGGCGAAATAATTGCCCTGAAAGCAGTTTTTTCAAAAATGTATCCGGGAGTGAATCTTGGGGCAGGACTCTCTTATGACGCAAAAATAAAAGCGGCAGTGAGAGGCTTTCAGGGTGTCATGAACTTCGACAATAAAAATGGCTCGTTTGGTAAACCTGAACTTGAAGCACTCCTAAAACTTGTTCAACTACCTTAAGGCTAAGTTAGCGTTCGAGGTTAAGAAATCCTAAATTTACCTAAAGCCTGTAACCTTGTCCTAATGGCCAAAACCGCGTCATTCCGACTAATTTGGGTGAACGCTTTATTGGCTTCGCCCCTAGCAGGGCTTTTTAAGCTTTTGGCCGCTCAGCGCAAAACGCAGTTTCGCGAGAGGCTCAACATTTACAAGGCTAAAATGTAGAGACTCTAAACCACTGATCAATCTGATCGTTCTAAGGCGCCCAAATAACACTGAAAATTACTCAGAAACTCTGATTCTTTTCTCCTACCTAAAGCATCTAATCTAGACAGCTAAAGAAAAGCATATCAATAGCGCAGTACTAATCGAGACTAAACTAACCCGATGAACCAACAATTTGATAACAAAACCCAGGCAGCTAAAGAAACTATTGAGGAGCTAAAATTGCCTCAAGTCGATGACCAGTTAGGGACTGTTCTAACTCTCTCTCGTGAAAATATAGACAAGCTTCGCGAAGGATATGATGCCCTCGAGAAAACAGGCCTAAAGAGGATTTCTCAGAAGACTTTCTCATCTCCTGAAGAGGCAGCACGAGCCAAAAAATATGTCGAAGAATCTGTCGAGGATGGAAGAGCTGCCTTAGATCAAGTTGCAAAGCTAATTAAAGAGACGGCTAACAGTCGATCAGAGGATACCTACAACTTAGACCCAAAAGCTTCTGAACCGATAGTAAAGTCTGTAAAAGAGGCCAAAGATAATCTCGATTGGAGAGCAAAAATGATTAAAGCAATTTAGCTACAAACTCCTTCGAAAAACTCGCTCATACTGCCAACCTAGGCTCCAAGCTACCGCTGACCAAGCCAAACCCAGACCCAGTACCAGAACTAAAATTTGCTCGTCAGCTAAACTAACTATAGCGAAGGCGTAAAACTTAGAACTAAGAGCATCTGCCCCTCGATCTAAAACCGTATCCATACAATTTTTCGCTTTATACTTCTCCTCCCTTGATACGATAGTAAACAAGATTTCCTTAGCTGGTTTAGCTAAACCGTAAGCCAAACTCCTCTGGATAATTTGCAAAGAGACTATTACCCCCAGTGATTGCCAGAAATGGATACCAACAAAGCCTAGGGATAAAATCAGAGGAAGCACAATTAATGTGTAGGATATCCCAATTTTACCAATAATTTTCTCAGTCAGATAAATCTGGAAAATCATAGAAATAATCTGAACAGCTAGATTTGCACGGGCAAAAATAACTGTTCTCGCTTCTACAATCGGCTCAACGGCGGCTACAGTATCTATCATTTGAAGGTAAATCATCGTTGCGCAAAATTTTCCTAGAATCATAAACGCAGCAAACGACAAGAGATATTTATTGTTAAATATATAAGAAAATCCCGCCAAAACCCCTTCTCCTTTTGGTGGCACATCCTGAGAAGATCCCTCTAACTTACCTGTAAAATTGAGATAGAGTTCCAATAAAAGAACGGGGATAAGCAGAGTTGGCGCTAGCCCGCAAATTGAAACCAAACTCCCAGTAAACAAAGAAGCAATCATCCCTCCCAAAGAACCCCCGGCGGCAATAGCGGCAAAGAATTTTTTGCCATCTTCTGGGGAGTAGATATCCGCCATGAAGGACCAAAAAAGAGACACTGTAAAAAGACTAAAAATACTTAACCAAACAAAGTATGACGCCGCGAGGTATGGAGGAATCTCAGAGAATCTAAATAAAAGGATGGAAAAACAAACCAAACAGAGGGAAAAAAATCTTGTTGTGACCTGAATAAGAGTCTTTCTTTTATATCTGCCAACTAAAAAACCAAAAATCGGAACCAACCCAAACATTATAAAAAAAACGTAGACAAAGAGCTCATCAACCTCACCATAGATTGTCGCCATTGTTTCACGTATGGGGCGAAGGATGTAGTAAGCGGCGAGTAAGGAAAAGAATGCCAAAAAAGATAAGCGAAATCGCCTGTCAGCAAATAGAGTTCGGAAGTAATCTAAAAAACTATGGGTATCCAAAACAAATAAATTTTTTCCTAGAAACTCGATCCTTTCGAATAAATGACGTAAGATTGCAGGCGAGCAAGCACAGTGCAACTCGAAAAAGTTTATGAGTCAACCTTACTTACTCATCCAAAAAACTAATTTACAGGCAAGCAGATGATTAAAGCCATAGCCAACTACTTAAAAAGAACCCTCGGAGAGAGTTGGATAGCATTCTACGAACTCCTAAAGTTCTTAGTGCCAGTAATTATTCTCGTAAAGATTGGTGTGGAAATTGGTTTAGTTGAATGGCTAGGTCAGATCCTCAGCCCTGTCATGTCGACAATCGGACTATCCGGAGAATTAGGCCTGGTTTGGGCCACATCACTACTTACCAATATCTACGCCGGTCTTATAACCCTAAGCACTTTATCAAACTCCTCCGTACTTACGGTTGGGCAATTTACTATCATTTGCACAATGATACTGATAGCTCACTCAATTCCTATTGAAACTGCTATTGCTAGAAAGTGTGGGATAAACGCCTCCTACCTTGTGCTCTTACGGATCGTAACAGCCCTTATAGCAGCCTACTCACTCAATCTCATTTATGCTGATAATCCTATCTACCAAGAACAACTATCATTTCAACTTGGAGAAGATACCACTAATCAAAGTATTCTGGAGTGGGCCTGGGGCGAATCAATTAAAGTCTCTATAATATTTGTAATCATATTCGCCCTTATCTTAGTTATGGACCTGCTTCGTATCACGAAGGTAGAAAAACTCATTCTCTACATCAGTCGCCCTTTTCTAAAACCTTTGGGTATTACAGCAGCCTCATCAAACCTTCTAACAGCTGCTATGCTTCTTGGAATGAGTTACGGAGGAGCACTAATCATTCAAGAATCTAAAACTGGCAAAATTTCTAAAAGAGAACTTTTCGCTGTAATCACCTTCCTAACGCTAGCCCATGCCCTGGTGGAGGAGACCATCATAACAACAGCATTTGGAGCTCATTTTAATGGAGTACTGCTCACTCGAGTCCTACTGGCCTACATTATCACCCTAGCAATTATTCGTTTCCCTAGGCTCGTGGAACGCTTGACCCACTAGAGAGAACGACTTTTTGAGAACAGTCTCCAGAAAGTTAAAAACTTAGGTCGAACTATTTGGCTATTACTTAACATCACCTCTTTAGAGCAAAAACGACATAATTTCCTTTTAGATTAAGGCTTTAAGAGCCAATTCAACAAGATTTCATTTCTTTCCAAACATACAATATTATGTGTTGACAGGACATCTTCGACACAATATGTTGTGGTCACTGCAAATTTTACAAGGGTTTTATCGCTATGTCGTGAAGTGCGGATTGTTAGAAAATCATTCGACTTTTTTGCCCTCAACTCGACTGTGAAATCTAAGTGTTTTCCGATCTTTGCTTTAGTTATCAACTAAGCGGAGTGGAAAAGGCGGGTGGTTGTGTTGATAAGGCCTTTGTTTTGAACTGAAGAAAGGCCTAAAGAAAGGATGGCTTTTTCTAGCATGCTTAGCTCACCACCGGTTTCGTAGCTTGCTTTGTCAATCATCTTTCCCCCCTCAATTGAGTGTGTAAAGAGACCCGACAAATTAAAATTTTAGTCGGGCATGCAGCCCTAGCTTGCATAGGGAACGCCGTAGTTGTGAACCAAGTAGTTTAAAAGCCATTTAAAGCCTTCGAAGTTTGGGCGAGACATAGAAACAACGAGATATAAGGAGAGATGGGCGAATGTTGGATATTAGCGCGAAACCACAAGTCACAAAACGAGATGGAAGTTCCAGTGATTTTAATGAATCCCTGATTTATCGTGCGATTGAAAAAGCGTTTCTAGCTGAGAACAACCTAGAAGCTGATGCAAAACTGCCCGCCAATCTTCAATCAGAATTAGATAAAATCGTAAAAGAGGTCGTCGAAGCGGTTTACCCACTAGCTGAAAAACAGCAAACCATCTCAGTTGAAAAAATTCAGGACGTGGTCGAAATGCAGCTCATGCGTTTTGGCCACTACAAGGTAGCGAAATGTTACATTCTTTACAGAGAAGACAGGACCAAAGCTAGAACACTTAAGGGCACTCCTAGCGAATCCAACGCCCGGGAAATCGAAGTGCTCCGAGCTGATGGGACGAAAAGTAAGATCGTTTGGGAGGATCTTAAAGCTAGGTTAGATAGAGCAATAGAAGGGAAAGAAGAGTGTTCCTCCGAAGGTCTAGTTGATGAAATCTCTCGCTCGCTTTTCAACGGAATCGCGGAAGAAGAAGTAGAAAAGGCACTTGTCCTTGCTACCCGCTCGAAAATCGAAAAAGAACCTCAATATTCTAGTGTTTCTGCTCACCTTCTCTTAGGTATCATATACCGACATGTTTTTGAGTTAGACCAACAAGAAACCATAAGCGACGAAACATACAGAGCTAAATTCGCAGATTATATTGAAGTGGGTATCAAGCATGAACGAATTACCCCTGACTTAAGGAAGTTCGATTTAGACACTATCGCCGCTGCTCTTGAACCACAAAGAGACCGGGACTTCCTCTATATTGGTCTTCAAACAGTTTTTGACCGGTACCTTCTACACGTGGACGGAAGAAGAATAGAAACTCCACAGTATTTTTGGATGCGTGTAGCTAT
>CALKYB010000078.1 GCA_938003565.1 uncultured bacterium | reverse complement strand
AAACAAGGGTTATACGTTTGGTGAAACGAAGAAGCTCGTTTTGAGCTTCTTCGCCTTTTATTCTTCTAACTAATGGAGTTCTTTCTATTTATCCTTAGATAAACTTCTTTCAACAATTTCAACATTTCTAATATCACCTTTAACCCAATTCTTCTTAACTCTAATTTTCTTCTCATCTGATAGTGGAGCGAGTCTTCTTTGATCTTTTGCTGCGCTGAAGGTGGAGCAAAAAAGACAAATAGCTGCGGCCACGGAGATATTAAAACTCTCTACAAAGCCATGCATCGGAATATGGGTTGCTAGGTTTGCCCTTGCAGAAACTACTTCGCTTATTCCTTGTTTCTCGCTGCCAAAAACCAAAGCTAGTTTCTTCTCAAATGGAAGAGAGATCACCGGTACGCTTTGAATTGTTTCACTTTGCTCTTCGGCTTGAACTAAAACTATTTCGTAGCCATCCTTTTCTAAGTTATCTATAGCTGAATCTGGATTCTCATGACTGACAATGTCTAACCAGCGATCTGCTCCTTGGGTAATTCCTGAACTAAACCCTCCATTTCCGGCCCCGATTATGTGGACTGTTTGAATCCCGAAGGCGTCAGCGCTTCTTAGAACGGCTGAAATATTGTGTTCGTGATAAACACGGTCCAGTACAATAGTGAGTTGATCACTTCGTTTGGCGAGAATTTCATCCATCCGCTCGAGTCGACGCGGAAGGATAAACTGCTCTAGTTTGTTTTGTTTTTCTTCTTCGGACATAGGATTATTTTTTAGTTACTACTAATGCGATGGGGACTGGATCTCCTCCAGAAATATTTATTTCAGAAATTGATGAGTTTGTTTTTTTTGAGACTTCGCCAGTTAGGGTTGATTTAGAAAAGTAAAATTGAGAAGAACCGCCGCCATCAAAGTTTAGGACATCCGTGACGGCAAGTGTTGGCATAGAAAATACATCTTGGATATCCTCGAGCCTGGCGCCAGGGAAACGACTCTTGGTGGCATAAAGGATAATTTCATTTTTTGAGGTAATAGCAATCCCCGATCGTCTAGTTGGCCCATTAGATTTTTTGAAGCTCAATTTCTTTTTGTCACTAATGATTCTTGGCCCGGCTTGCAGAGCTAGTGTTGGAGAAATTTTTTGGAAGTTGTCTCGGTGTGCGATTCTAGGCTTGTTGTTGACTAGGTAGAATACTCCGGTCAAAACACTTCCAGATCTATGGAGTTGGTTTAGTGTTTTTCCTTCGCTAATTACAAGCCCTAGAGGCTTATCGTTTCTGCCATAAAAATTAGCATTTATTCCAGCGAAAGCCTTATTTTTGAGAGTCAAAGCTTTAACAGTATTTAGAGATGGGCCGTGTTGTCTTGAATCAGCAACTTGCAATTTAAAGTGATCTAGATTGATCCTTAAAAGAACTAATTCAGATTTAAAAGACGAGACAGGGTTGGAAATAAGAGTGGAGCCTAGGTAGAGACCTTCTGCTTGTTTGGCCCACTTAATTTCAGTGGGGGCTTTCATAAAGGAATTAGAGTTGGGCTTAACTTCAGTCTGATTCTGAGCAGAAATATGTAAAGGGAGAAAAATAAAAAGTGTCAGAGCGGTTGCTTTTAACGCCAGTGAGTATTTGTAAAGATTTTTAAAAAAAGTATTACCCATCTGGCTCAAAGAAGTCCTCCAGACTTTAGCTTGCCCGCCAGGGGCTTGCCCGAGATTTCTTCTGCAAACTTGGCGGCCTCAATGTATAGGGATAAGTCTAAACCCGTTTCAATGCCTAATTCCTGACAAAGAAATCCTACATCTTCTGTTGCAACATTTCCAGCTGCTCCGGTGACAAACGGACAACCTCCTAAACCTGCCACTGAAGCGTCAAACCTGGTTACTCCTGCTTGCAAGCCTGCCAAGACGTTAGCCATTCCAGTTCCTCTCGTATCATGAAGATGAAGCCCGACTTCAATCTCAGGCCATTGGTCTCGAGAGCTATGTACAAGCTCAGAAATAGCATTTGGGTTGGCGTAACCAGTTGTATCTGCGTAGGTGATTTCTTCTGGCTTAGTCCCAAGAGAAGCTAACTTTTCTATAACTCTTTTTAACAAATCTATGGTTTCCTTCGCCTTAATTCTTCCTTCGTTTTTATCGCCAAAGGCAGTTGAAATCATTAGACGATCCAGGGGGAGAGAGAATTCAGACAGTAAGTCTACCCATGTGTCTAGGCTCTTAATCGCCTCATCAAAACTTTGATTATTGTTTCGTTTTAGGAAACTCTCACTACTAGCAAATAGTATATAACCTTCTGGTCGCAGACTCTTGCAGGACATTGCACGTCGAAGACCATGTTCATTGAGGTACAGACCTCTATATCTAACCCCACTATTCTTTTGCAGTTGAGTAGCCAACTCTTCGGCATCAGCATGCTGAGGCACCTTGTCTGGTCTGACAAATGAAGTTACTTCGATACTTTTAGCTCCTGCATTAACCAGCATTTCAATTAGTTTCAGTTTGTCAGCAGTTGGCACTTGTTTGGCCAGACTTTGAAAACCCTCTCTAGGACCGTCTTCTCTTAGAAAAACTTTTTTAGGATAGTTCATAGTTTGTTCTTTTTTTAGAAACTAATCTTTGATTTCCTTGAGGTCCCTAAAGTAGTCTAGCGATTCTGGATTAGCTAGTGCTGTAAGGTTAGGTATTTCTTTTCCGTGTATTGTTCGTCTTACCGCAATTTCCACTGCTTTGCCACTACGGGTTTTAGGGATGTCTGGGACGCTTATTTTGATTATTGTAGGCCTAGAAATCCAGTTCTTCTGTGCCTGTCGGCACAAAAGAACTGGATTTATGGGGGACAGCGCCAGTTTTGCTCTAAATAATCAGACTTATTGAGCTTGTTGGTTTTACTACCGTATCGCTTCTTCTTTCTTCAGACCCAGCATTCTGCACCAAAGGTTTTAGCCCATCTGGACTATAACCGTTCATGAGATTCTTTAGCTGCTCAGCCTGAACTTCTCCCGCCAAACCAAAGTCTTTCGCTCCAACTCCAAGCCATTTTCCAGGAGGCTCACCACCACTGAGGTAGTAATCTTCTCTGGCTAAACTCAGATTGTATTGGCCAGGAGAGGAGCCTTTTATTGGAGGAGA
>CALKYB010000077.1 GCA_938003565.1 uncultured bacterium | reverse complement strand
CTCTAGGCCAAAAAATAAAGCCAACTCTTTTGGTTTAGTAGGCAGAAACCCGAACTATCCTGGGCCTAACAAAATACCGCTTAGCAGTATGTCTCCAACTATTGTAACGGCCAAAGGGGATCCTTTTCTAGTGCTAGGAAGTCCAGGAGGACCCAGAATTATTAGTGCAGTAGCCCAAACTTTAATAAACCGACTAGACTACAATCTAAACCTGAAAGATTCAGTAGCTCAACCCCGAATCCACAAGCAGTGGCAACCACCCACACTTTTTTTAGAGAAGGGTGGCTTTCCAAAAGAAGTAATACGCTCACTTTCATCTCGAGGACAACAGATTAAAGAAAGTGCCTATTTGGTTGGCAACGTCTCCGCCATTGGGGTAGAACCTAATCGCAAGTTGATTGGAGTAGCCGACCCTAGAAGAAACGGTAAAGCGTCCTCAAGACGGCCTCACTAAACTCTAATACCGGTTGCAGTCTCTAGACTGTTTGCTACGCCCCTCCCCACAAGATTCCCTCTAAATTTAGAGCTAATCACCATCCCAACGATTTCTTACATAATACCAGCTACCTAGAGAGACAACTTTTTTTCATTTTCTGCGAACAAACTGCATTTCTTACTGTCTAAACTACCAGAGCAAGAGAAGAGCATTTGAAATATGAAAGCTGATTGTCAGGACATAGAAAATACTGACCTTACTGAGCCCAGTGAGCTGCTTAGACTTGCAAAAAACGGTGATTCAAACTCAATGGCAAAACTTATTGAACCAGAAATAGATAGAATTTTTAGTATGATAATGAAAATGGTTGGCAACAAACAAATCTCTGAAGAACTCACTCAAGAGGTTTGTATGCGTGCCTGGAAAGGAATTGCATCTTTCAAAGAAGAAGCTCTTTTCTCAACCTGGGTAACTAGAATTGCTATTAATCATACCAAGAACTTTTTCAATTCAGCTCATTTCAAAAAAACTAAAGCCACCGGAGAACTAGACCAAGAATATCTCGACGAAACCCCGGGAGCTGAAACTCAAATCATCTCGCAACAAACAAGAGAGAAAGTTCGCAATGCAGTTGCTGAATTACCAAACATATATAAAGAGATTATTTGGCTTACTCAATTTGAAGCAAAATCTTACAAAGAAACAGCTAGTATTCTAGAAATTCCAATAGGAACTGTCTCTTCTAGAGTTAACAAGGCTCTACATTTACTAAAAGGCAGTTTAGGAGGTGTAGAATGAGCAATTTAGAAGAAAAGTTTCTTGCCTATATAGACAACGAACTTACTGAAGAAGAACGGGTAGCATTCGAGAAGAAATTAGACTCTAATAAGCAACTACAGAAAGACCTAGCCGCTTTCAAACAGGCTCAAGCACTTCTCAAGGACTACGCTAAAACAAGCTATGAAGCTGACAACAGCCTGAAATCTTCCATCCTAGCTGAAATTAAAAACCCAGCTAAGTCTGAAAGTCGCTTTTCAGTAGTCAGTATGCTGAGCAATATTCTCTCAGTTGTTTTAAACATCTTAAATCCAAAATTCGCACGATATGCCATATGCGGTATCGCACTTATTGTTACAGGAATAACTACAATGACATTCCTTGGACAAGAAGTTTCAGAAACATTTAGCACCGTAGGATACAGTATCGACTCAACGAGTGACAATCCGATGATAGCATCAGCTCCATCCTCACCTCGGAATGAAGCCTCCAAACCTCAACGACAAAGTCGAAGAGGACTTGAAAGAAGGGACAGGTTCTTTAAACAAAAATCTAAAAAGAGAGATAACGTTCGACCATCTGCAGAGAGCGTTGCGGGGATGGGGGCATCAGTATTTGCAAAAGGAAATATTTCCTCCGATAAAGACCAAGACTATCTTGCAGATAGTATGTATGCGCCGCCTAGCCTAGCAAGTGAAGCAAAAAATTCCACCTTGGAGTTTCATGCGGAAGAAGTCGAGGTAGATCAAAGAATCAATACTCTGCTTCAGCCAGAAATTGCCGGTAGTGGCATGAATAGTCGAAGTATCAATAGCAATATTCTCGCTCTCAAAGAATCAAAACCTGTAGCCACCGACTCAATTAGAGAATTGAAGGATTTCAGTGTTCTTACTCCCGATGCCAATAGAGAAAAACTGGGGCAATATAGCCGAACGCTCGGCAAAAAGGCGCCCAGAAAAGAGACGTCACTTCCACTACTTCACAATAACTTGGTCGATCTCTTTCTCGAGGAACGAGAAAAAGTCAAAGGTATCAAATTTATGAATCCAGTCGGGTACTGGCGCTCAACCTACCTACCTGGAGATCGAGCCTTTCGTTCGCTCTCTATGCAACTAAAGAATCAAAACTATGAAAATCTGGCAAGGCGTATTGGTCTATCTAAGCTGATTTTAGACAAACAAGCCAAACCACCGAAAAGATATTTTGATTCACCAGACAAAGGAGCTTTGTCTCTCTATCTAAACACAGACCGAAAAGAAGTCTCAGGTGAAAGTCGAGTCCTTCTTCAGGTTGGTCTTCAAGGGGCAACTCGATCCAGTTCAACTAGGCCAGAAACAACAACTGCTCTAGTGATAGATACCAGTAATCACCTCAACAGAAATCAACAAAAAAAGATCATCGCGTTGATTGAAGCTTTCTTAGCAGAGAAACAAGTTGGCGATCGCTTCAGCCTCTACACCTCGGAAGGACAAGCCCTTTCTTTTGATAAGTTTAGCTATGGGCAAATTGCAGTTTTGAAACCAACTTTATTCGATAGTAAAAAGAATATTGGAGATTCAGTCCTAAGCCAAGCTAGCGAGTATATCAAAAGCCTAGAAGGTGAGAATGACCTACTCGGCAGCAGCAATATTGTCTATATCACTTCTGGCCAACTTCCACCCGAAGCCCCTATTGAGGCACATAAGAGCGCCATCTCAGGCATCCCAGTTAGTATAGTTTCCCTATCAGGACCAAGTCATGAAATTGACCGCTTCGCTCTAAGTGGACAGGGCAATCGTTGGTTCATCAACTCTGTCTCGGACGCGAAACGTATAGCAAACTCAGAGCTATTCGCAGCCAATAGAACAGTGGCTCGGGCGCTTAGAATAAACATTAAGCTTAAGGAAGGGGTTAAACTAGTAAAAGTAATCGGGTCTGAGAAGCTTAATTTAAAGCAAATTTCTCGGGTTAAAGAAGCAGAAAAAAGTATTGACCAAAGAATGGCCAAAGATTTTTCAATTCTGGCAGATCGAGGCGAAGATGATGACGGAGTTCAACTTGTCATTCCCTCCTTCTACGCTGGAGATAGTCATAGCCTACTACTTGATTTGGTAGTTCCTGGAGCTGGTGAGATAGCTGACGTTGAGATGAAATACAAAGATATGGTTAAGCTTAAGAATGGTTCAATCCAAGCCGCACACTCCTTGGCAAGTGGTGATGCTGAGCGAGGCACCATGGAGTACTCAGTTTTGAGCAACTTCCTAGCCTATGAGCTGGCCAAATCCTTAGAAAATGCAGCGAAGATGCTTGAGCAAGGACAAAGCCAAGAAGCTCTGAGGGTCATTAAAGAGCGACTTAAACTCCTAGAAGGACTCTTAGTCCGCTTTCCCAAATTAGGAGAAGACGAAGCGTTTAACGGAGATCTAGCGATGCTCAGGGAATATAAGAGAGTTTTCGCTGGTAATTGGGGACCTCATTCAGATGAACTTTTAGACTCCCTTCGATTAGCAGCGTGGAAAAAAATTCTTAGCGAACCGAAAGCATTTTGAAATACCAGTTTGGTTCAAACAACAAAAACAAAGACAAGAGGTTATATATTTTAATTTTGATGATACGAGGAAAAGGGAGAAAATGATGTTTAGATTAATTGCGATTCTTGGGGTTCTTAGCCTACTAACAGCTCCAGCACTAGCTGAAGTGCCCGGTCATGTCCAAATCCCCATTGAAACTTATCATCAAATTGTTGGTCAATACTCTAATAGTCAAGAAAATGGTTATGCAGTCGGTTCAGCTGAGGTTGAGATTTTGGGCACAAAATCAGAGAATGGAATTGAAGCCGCAATTTCAGCAGTGGTGAGAGTGGAAGTTTTTGAATCCAAGTATGTAAACATCAATCTTCTTCCACCTGGAACCTCTCTTGTCTCAGCAAATGTTTCAGGCAAACCAGTAGAGCTAATCTCTCTGTCTTCTGGTCTTGTTTGGCGCACGAAGAAGCAAGGTTCGCACCTAGTAAGCTTAAAGTATATTGCTAGCAGCAATTCGGGCTTAACTGTCCCAACTCCGAAAGCCTCTTCAACTCGAATAAATGCGACCCTACCAGTCCCCTCTTCAACCCTATCTGTATTCCCTTCGCAGGGACTAAGGGTTTCGAACACCGCTGCTGGCACTACTCTGAGTGGAAATATTCCCAGTACGAATTTTTTAAATTTTAGTTGGACTAGCAAATTCTCTGAAAAACCTACTCTCAGCCGAGCAATCTACAGAGGTACACTTGAAGAAAAAGGAATTCGCTGGGAGGCGACTTTTGAATCTGACCCTCGAGCAAACTATACAAACAAAAAGGAGAGTAAATACCTTGTCAGCCTAATCTCAGACAAACTAGTACTGGAGAACCTTCAAGTCAATGATATTCAGGTGCCAATAATTGCCGAGGATGGCTTTTTTAAAACAGAAATAGATAGCAGTTCGCGTCAGTCAATTAAACTAACTTTTCATACACCTCTTGGGGAAACAGGCTCAGGAGTTAATTTCCCAGTACCTCGTATTCCCGTTTCAATTTTCGAAATTGAACTAGATGGGAGCAAAGCAATTGAAGCCTCTCCTCGTTCTGAAATTAGAAGAACCACTGATTCAGAAGAATCCACTGGAAATGGGAAAACAAAATTCAGAATTACTACTCCTATGACTGAGCAGATAGCCTTTAATTGGACAGAAGCAATCCCTGAGGATGTAGAGGAAGAACTACGAGCAAGTGCGACAATATACAACCATCTGCATGCCATGGAAGGGGTACTTTTTGGTAAAGTTTATGCTGAATACGATATTACTCGCGGTGAAACTAGCAAGTTCTCATTTGAAATTCCAAAAGGGATTGACGTTACCGCGATTAACTCCAATGGACCTAAAGTAGTGGATTGGACCATCGACAAAGGAGATTTAAAGGACCAACTAAATGTTTACCTAGCGAATAAAGTCGACTCAGGCCTCATGCTTCAAGTATCTTACGACAGAAGCGTGAAAAATGAAGCGTTTAATCTCGGACTTTTCTATGCCGTGGAAGTTTCAAGACAGCGTGGAATGTTAGCTCTTCTTAAGAACAAAGAGTTAACTATAGACCCCTTAGAAATTGGTAGTCTATCTCCAGTCGGAGAAAATCAGCTACCAAACTTCATTCGTGAAAAAGTAGATATGACAGTTGCTCATACCTACAAGTACAGTGACAAACCTGGTTCAATCAAGATTCAAGCTAAAGAGCCAGAAAAGCAAGCTGGAAAATTTGACAGTTCAATAAATACGCTCATATCAGTGGGAGACGTAATTCTAAAAGGTTCAGCTGAAGCAAAAATTTCTGTCAAAGCAGGAGCGATTTCAGAACTAGAAGTAGAAGTCCCTGAGTCTATAAACGTTCTCAACGTTACTGCACCCTCTCTCAGAGGTCACAAAGTAGTTGATGGAGAGTCGGGAAAACGTCTCAAACTTGAATTCACCAGAGACATGGATGGCCAGTTTCGTTTCACAGTTGAGTACGAAAAGATTCTTGCTGATAAAATTACATCCGTTAAGGCTCCCATCTTAAAGGTAGTAAATGCTGACGTTGCCCATGGGAAGCTGGGAGTTGAGGCTTTGAGTGCTGTCGAGATTAACGCCAAAGGTGTGCAAGAACTCTCAACAATAGATCCAAAAGATCTTCCAAAACAACTAATTCTAAAGACCAGCAATCCAATACTTCTAGCTTACAAATACGTTAAAAGTGGTAAGCCGTATGCTCTAAACCTTGACGTAAAGAGGCATAAAGAAGTGACTGTTAACGTAGCGAATATAGACTGGGCTCAATACTCTACTCTATATACAAGCGACGGTAGTATGATCAATTTTGCAAATTTCTTCATCAGGAACAGTCAGGAGCAGTTTCTAAGAATTGCACTACCAAAAGGATCTAAAATTTGGTCAGTCCATGTCAATGGTGAGAAAGAAAAGCCTGCTTGGTCTGAAGAAAGCAAAGAATTCTTGGTGAAAATTCTAAACTCAGAGAAAGGCTTCGAGGTAAAGATAAGCTATATGCTAAAGGCTAAACCATTCTCTTCTATTGGAATACTAAAGGCTTCACTACCAGTTCCAAATATGGTCGTTGGCAAAACAACCTGGGAAGTATTCTTACCTAAAGAAATGCAACTAAATCACATATCATCCAACATGGAACAAGTTGGCACTAAACTTGACCGTAATGCTCTAATGAAATCAGCTGAAGGGCTTCCAGTGGATATTTCATTAATCAACTCGGGACAAAGGCTTGCCTTTCAAAAGCTTTTTGCTAGCCAGTCTAGTGAAAAGCCAGAGGTATCCTTTCTCTATAGCCAAGGATGGGCAAGGTGTATTCCTTATCTGATTCTTGTTGGCCTAATGATTCTTATTGGAGCAAAGCTTTTCAGAAGCAATCCCCTTGTCTGC
This sequence comes from uncultured bacterium, assembly GCA_938003565.1. Taxonomy (GTDB): domain Bacteria; phylum Bdellovibrionota_C; class UBA2361; order SZUA-149; family CALKYB01; genus CALKYB01. Next base: position 1,596 of record CALKYB010000077.1, on the reverse strand, counting down.
TTGATTCTAATTGCTGGACTTTTTGGGCTTGGCACGATGACTCTAAACCTGACCCCTATTGGGCTTCTTCTGGGACTCTTAGGGCTAGTAAGTAGTTTTGTTAATTGGAAACGAACTTCTAATCATAGCAGTTTTTCTGAGAGCTTAGGTGGAGCTTTCTCCAAAGAACAAAGCGAGAGTGTTGAGACTAAAGAGGAAGAAACTTCTGAATTAGAGGAATAAGTAAGTAATGGTCACTAATAGACAAAAACCTCGTCTTCATTTTTAAAAGCCTTAAACTCAAGTGGATTTCCAGAAGGATCTCTTAGAAACATTGTTTTTTGTTCCCCTGGCTGACCCTCATAACGAATTTGTGGCTCTAGGACGAAATCTGTTTTGTTTCTTTTTAACTTGGTGGAAAGCTTCTCAAACTGAGACCATTCCAATACAGCGCCAAAATGTGGCATTGGAACGGACTTTCCGTCAACTTGGCTTTGAGTTTTAGCATCACCGGTTTTACTACCAAGGTGAAAAGATAGTTGATGCCCAAAGAAGTCATAGTCAACCCACGTATCGGTGGAGCGTCCTTCTTTACATTCTAGTAAGTCTCCATAGAACGCTCTAGTTTGCTCAAGAGAGTTTACAGTATAGGCAAGATGAAAAGGTCTAAGCTTATTCTTCATATAGTTGTCCAAAGATCCCAGGGGTTTAATCTCTAGAGTCTATCAATAAGGCTCATAACTCTAGCTACTTTACTAAATCCTACACTAGTTTTTACACTAATCAAGCCCATTTTACTTTACAAACCCATGAGACCTATCGTCCCTTAAGGAACTACTTGAACATCACAAACCAAACAGACCTGGCAACACTTGAAACAAAATAGCTAAGAATCGGAATGATATCGACTAGTAAAATTGACAACCATAGAAAACAAACTAGCCACCTTGGCTTTCTTGCTGCATATGCTTCCAGTAAGGCCCATATTCCACCCCTTGGGTCAGAGAGACTAATCGAAGAATAAAATCAACTGTTCTCTTATCAAGGTGATCTTTGGTCTGCTCAAACTCAACAACATCCAAACCAATCAATGAAGCGAGGCCCTCTTGCTCGAAAACACAATGTTGCAACATAGCAATCATCGCTTCACTTCTAACACCTGTTGGATTAAACATTGGAGTCCCCGGTGCGTCATTAGCATGCATTACGTCCACATCAAATGAGATGTATACAGCATCGCAATCCCTACGCAGTTTCATTATTGCCTGATAGGCTTTTTCATATCCACCTATCAAGTCAAGCATTGTCAAAAGAGTTATTTTTGACTCTTTGAAACGATTTATCTCAGCCTTATCCAAGGCATTGGCACCGATATGAAGGACATTCTCTGGATGAATAAAAGAACCTCCCATCATTTCGGGATAACAGTCGCCAGTGACAATTGCCAGTGGCATTCCATGTGGATTGCCACTCTTGGTAGATTTGTCGGTGTTAAAATCTCCATGAGAGTCAAACCATATGACTCCACATTTCTTGCCAGACTCTTTACCGTAATCGGCAAGCCCTCTTAGTGTACCAATGGAAGTTGTATGATCCCCACCGTAGGTAATGGAAAAA
>CALKYB010000076.1 GCA_938003565.1 uncultured bacterium | reverse complement strand
CGCTCGAGATTTCAACTAAAAGCCGAAATTTATAGTTGGCGGGGTATATGCAGTGCGTTAGCACTGCTATTAGACAGAGATACCGCGTCTCCAGTATGCTACAAGTCCGCAGGACTTGGCTAGAAAATACCAAATAAAGCTGATTTTCTGAGCTCAACTAGCTTTTCTTGCGAAGCTGCGCTTCTCCTCCATAGTTGAGGATGGGTATACCTGTCTAATGGCCTCGCATATGCTCGGCTTATACTGCGCTTGTTGAAAATATTGTTGAATACCGAAATTTAAATGAGGCGCAGTATATATTCAACGACCGAAATTAGAGAAATTTTTAGAAAATCAAGCCTCTATGGTATGCTATCTAGATGGACGGCACCATAAGAAACAATATAGTTCCCGGCAGCGAAGTTTTAATCGTTTTAAAAAGCGATCAAAGAACAGGAATTCTAACTAAGGGAATCGTACAGGATATACTTACCAATTCAAGTACTCATCCCCATGGAATCAAAGTTCGGTTACAAGATGGACAAGTTGGTCGGGTAAAAACAATTCTCTAGGTAGAAAACACCCTTTACTGAACAAAGGCATCCTGAATCAAGGGGCTTTTTATGCGTCGCTAACTTACTGGCTCTAGATTATTGGCTAAATTCCTCAATGGTCTTGATTAACAATCCATCTCGAAGCGCGTAGTCTGTGTAATGCAAAGTCGAAACTCTAAAATGTATCATTATCTCTTGAGCCAAAATAGCGCCGGGTATTATGATGTCTGCCCTACCTGGGCTAAGCTCCGGCCAACTATCTAGGTCCTTAGAATCTAGAAGCCTGTCTATGAGTGAACTTAGAGCCTTTCTTTTTATCTTCCCATTCTTACCTAAGAGTCTTTGAATCGTTCTCATTGTACCACTACTACCCAACATCAATTCTATTTTTGGCAGATCAATTTCAGACGTCGCATCAACAAGACACTCTCTCACATACTGTCTTGCTGTTCCGACTTTCTTAGCTCCATATCCAGACTCAAAAAACAGCTCCTTCAAACGCACAGCGCCCAGGGGCAAGCTTTCTAAGAAGACCTCTTTTTGTTCGTCTATGACACCTACTTCAGTACTACCTCCACCAATATCAATAAAACCATGGGTAAAATCACCGATTCTTTCATCGAGAGAGATTCCTTCAAGTATTAACAGCGCTTCATCCCTACCCGAGATAACTTCTAAATCAAAGGCTGTGTCTTCAAGCACCATCGCAGAGAATTTTCCTGCATTAGCTGCTTCTCGCATGGCACTTGTCGCAATCGCTTTTACTTCATCAACCGACCACTTTTTACAACTTTTATGGAATACCTTAAATGCTTCCATTGTCCTTTTTATAGCACCTTTTGAAAATTTTCCTTTCCGATAGACATCTTCACCAAGACGCACCATCCGCTTCTCTCTAGAGAGAAGTGTATAATCGCCGTCATCATGCAACTCATATATATCAAGCCTGATTGAGTTTGTGCCAAGATCACAAATTGCTAGACGCATATCGTAAAAGTGTTTAAATCATTTAAAGATAACTACAGTGTAATTAGTATAGTCAGGCTACAAACAACTCACAACCTAAACAGGAATTTTAAATGAATATTCTGGTTATTAACTGCGGCTCTTCAAGCATCAAGTATTCAATAATCAACGGAAAAACTGAGAAGCTGGTTCAAGCTGGCAAGATCGAAAAAATTGGTGAGAAAAATTCAAAGTATACAAATCACGATCAGGCACTAGCGGAAGTCACCGCACAAATATCTGAGCTCGAGATAGCAGCTCTCGGCTACCGCATAGTTCATGGTGGGGACAAATACAGTGAAGCCGTAAAGATTGACCAGGGTGTAATTTCAGAAATTAAAAATCGAATTCCCGACGCACCCATGCACAACCCCTATGGGTTAAAAGCAATTGAGGTAATGCAAAAAAAATTCCCTTCAGCTACTCACGTCGCTGTTTTTGATACGGCTTTTCATGCCAGAATGCCTCGTATAGCATATAATTACGCGCTAGATTTTGAGACAGCAAAAAAACACAAAATTCGCCGCTATGGATTTCATGGCACCTCACACTCATATGTTTCTAGTGTCGCAGCAGAATTCCTAAAAAAATCCCTCAAGGAGCTTCGGATAATCAGCCTCCACTTGGGTAATGGAGCAAGTGCCTGCGCTGTGGAATTTGGTTGCTCTACTGAAACCAGCATGGGTCACACACCACTAGAGGGTCTGGTAATGGGCACCCGCTGTGGAGATATCGATTCTGGGGTAGTGTTATCTCTACTTCGATCGGGACAGTTTGATCCCGATTCCCTAGACACTCTACTAAATAAGCAAAGCGGACTTCTAGGTATATCTGGAATTAGTAATGATGTACGAGATCTAGAAAATAGCGCAGAAGCCGGAGAGGATCGAGCCCGCCTAGCGATTAATATTTTTGCTCATCGAGCCAGAAAGTATATTGGGGCCTACGCCGCCGCTATGGGTGGCGTGGACTGTGTGCTGTTTACCGGAGGAATTGGGGAAAATAGCAAAACTATGCGTCGGAGAATACTACAGCGTCTAGAATTTCTTGGTTTAAGTATTGATGAAGACAAGAACTTGGATGTAAAGGTTTCTCAAGATCAAAACTGTTTTGAAATCAGCTCTCAAAACTCAAAGGTAAAATGCTTGGTTGTCAAAACAAATGAAGAACTAATGATTGCTAGAGAGACAGCTAAACTATCTAGGTTTGATATTGAGTCCTCAGACTCTGCTGGTAAAACCATTCCTATTGCTATAAGCGCTCGCCATGCCCACCTGGATCAAGAAACCTTCGAAGCCATATTTGGTAAAGGCGCAACCCTGACTCACTTGAAAGATCTTTCTCAACCAGGACAGTTCGCGGCTGAAGAAACTATCGACTTAATTGGACCAAGGAATAAAATAGAAAGTGTGAGAATTCTTGGTCCCTTGCGAAAGAAGAATCAAATCGAAATATCTAGAACTGATGAATTCAAACTCGGATTAGATGCACCAGTTCGAGATTCCGGCAACGTCGAAGCCTCTGCACCAATTACTATCAAGGGACCAAAAGGCACAATAAAGTTGAAGGAAGGTTTAATATGCGCGAGACGTCATATTCATATGCATCCAAATGATGCCAAGCTTTTTAACGTCAAAGATAAGGACGAGCTCTCGGTGGCGATACAGGGAGGCTCGCGAGACCTGATTTTTGG
>CALKYB010000075.1 GCA_938003565.1 uncultured bacterium | reverse complement strand
GAATAAACTTCAAGGAATCCCCTAAAGTATTCAGGCAAGTTATCGCTTCCACGAATTCCCTTTAAAAAAATTTCCTCGTCCAACTCGAAGTCGTGCAACAAGGCCAGACACATCAATAAAGACTCTGGGCTTTTTGAGAATTGAAAACAACGAGTCGCTGCTTCTGAGCCCTGGCCAGCTAAGTTAGCCTCAATGCAATAGGACTTGAGATTTGAACCTACTATACTTGTAAATTCTGAGGGAACTCCCTTGCTCCATTTTTCAACAATCCGACCAACTAATTCTGGTCTAGGTGAAAAATTAAGAAAAGCTGAATCAGACTCCTCGAACTCAAAACTAGATTCAAGATTATTAACGAATGCTTTACTAATGAGTAGAGGCGAAACCTCACTCTTAGACAATTGTTTAGACAAAATAAAACTAAAATTTGTGGAAACTAAACCCGGTATTTCATCTGGAGTAGAAGTAATTCTCAACCTCTTTGAAACCGACTCAGCAAGCTCAACTATTTCCTCCCGAGAATCAATACTAACCCCCAGATCCTTCCAAAAGTTCTGACAATCCAAAACGCTAAAAATTTCTTCCCTTAACTCGAAGTACACTCAACCCTCTCCCTAAACCAGAAATCCCTAGCAACTCCAATTCGACGTCGCTCCTCTTTAGAAAAATAGGGACTTAGATCTACATCGACACTCCCATCTTCCCAGGGGAACATATCTTCGCTGAAAAAAATCGCAAATCGCAAATCAGACAAGCAAAATTGCAACCCTACTATTTGCTGGGACCCCATTCTATCAAGCAACTCGTATGCAGAAAGCAAACGAGATACATCAACCGAATCTGATAACACTAATTCTATCACACCCGAATCAAAGAGATCATAAAAGAGATTCCTAAACTCCCCTAACTCTGCAAACGCCTTTTTCAATTCTGTGAGCAAACGACCGGTAGAAATTCTAGAAAGATACTCACCTTGCACCGCAGTCTCAACCAACTCTTTCGTCGTTGGATTCCAATTTAGCTTCAATCTATGAATAAAGCGCAGACCTCGAATGATTCTTGCCGGATCGTCGGCAAAGCTACTTCGGTGCAAAACCCGCAATTCTCTCTTTTTACAAGCGGCAAGCCCCTCGAAGGGATCCTCTATGCTAAAAGTCTCGCCAGGCCCAATTTTAACCGCCATTGCATTTATACTAAAATCTCTTCGAGCCATATCATCATAAAAACTACCAGGGCCAACTTTTGGTCGAGCCCCAATAGTTTCGTAACTTTCTTTTCTGGCCAAAGAAAAGTCGATACAACTTTGACCAAGAATCTTAGAAGAAAGAGAGAGCTTAGCGGTTAGATATTTCTCATTAAAAACAAACTCACTCTTAACCTCAGGAAAACTGGGAAGACTAGATACCTCGAAAGGTTTAGAAAAACTATCTTCAAAAGGCTCAATCATAAAATCTAAGTCAGATCCATAGCGGAGTTCTCGCTCGACAAATAGATCTCTCACCGCTCCACCAACAAGATAAAGGTTAGCCCCAAATGAAGATGAGACGCCGTACAAATCTGAAAATAGTTTTCGATATTCATCAGAAAACTTATCTAGAACAAATTGAGGAGCCTCAATAGACACTACTTCCTACCAAGAGATCTAAAATATTTATCCACCCCTAAGGCTAAGGAACTGGCTACATGACTTTGATACTCTTCAGTCAGAAGACGTCGTCCTTCCTTAGGATGGTCAATAAATGCTACCTCTACAAGCGCGCACGGCATGTGGGCCCCTACTAAAACGTAAAAAGGAGCCTTTTTTACGCCTAGATTCTTAATCCCTTTATACCTTTGCGTCAGTCTGGAAATTAGGGAATCTTGAAGAGAGTGAGCTAATGTTATTGAATCTTCTAGTTTTGCAGTCTGAATCAAATCACTTAGAATAAACTGTAAATCTGTCCGCATGCCTCCTTTCACAGAGTTTTCTTTTTTTGCCAGCTTCAAACTGGACTTATCATTGGTATTGTCCAAATAGTAAGTTTCTATTCCCTCAGCACGGCTATTCTTACTGGCATTGGCATGAATAGATATAAAGAGATCGGCTTTGGATTTATTGGCTATCTCAGTGCGTTCATTCAAAGGCATATTCGAATCTCCGGAACGAGTCAAAATAGCCTCTATGCCATACTCAACCTTTAGAAGGATGGCGAGTTTTTTTGAAATAGATAACACAACATCTTTCTCGTTATGATTATCCACACCAGAAGCTCCAAGCTCTGCTCCTCCGTGCCCCGGGTCAAGAACTACTACCAAAGAACTTTTAGTTCTTTGGGCAATTTTATTCCCATCTTTACCGACCTCTTTCCAACCAGTATATTCAGAATCGGGGATTCCCAATCGCTGTTTCGCAAGACGGACTCGATTTCCACTGGGATATCCAGTTAAAATTCGGTGAAAAGACTTCAGCGCTTTTTTTTCATTCTTGAAATGATTTCGCTGTAAATCTCCATGATAAAGCAAAGCATCATCCGACTTAGGATGATTGGAATATTCGGTAAACAATTGTTGATAAAGCCCATCGGCTTTATCAACCGCTTTCAGATCTCCATTAATCTTGAAAAATTGGTTTTGAATGCGGGCCAATATAAAGAGAGCTTCCCCTTTTGCTAAACTCTTATCACCATCAGACAAAAAATTTTCGATATCGTCTATCGCCGACTTCCAATAAACATTATTTTTAAACTCAGGATCATTCTCCCTAATAACTTCTATCTTTAATTTGATCCTCGCAAGAGTCTCTATATCACCCAGTGGTAAATGCTCCTCTTCACTAACGGCATGCGAAAAAACAACACAACAGAGGCAAACAACAATACAAATAATATTCTTAAAATCGTTCAAACTAATTTCGCTATTTTAAAATTTGTAACGGTCCAGAATCTTTCTCCACTAGTTCGAACAAATTCAGAAACTAGATCAAGAAACTACAGACTTCTAATGCGATATAGCTCATTTAGAGCCTCTATAGGGGAGAGAGAGTTTAGATCCAAACTCTCTAATGACTTCACAAGCCTCTCAGATCGTTCATCTTTGACCACCTTAGTCACCACCCTGTCAGAGAGTGGTTGACCTGCGATCTCCGAACCATTCGAATCAAGAAGATCGCTCGCTCTCTGTAAAATCTCCCCAGGCAAACCAGCCAACCTAGCTACTTCAATTCCATAACTTTTACTAGCCGATTTTTGCTCAATTCGATAGGTGAAAGATATCTCTTCTTTCCCTTCCTCAACACCTACGGAAAGGCAGAAGATATTCTCTCTCGTATCCTTAAGACTGGATAGCTCATGAAAGTGTGTCGCAAAAATTGTCCTGCATCCAGTGCGATCATGAAGCCACTCAGCAATCGCATTGGCTAATGCACGACCATCGGAAGTCGCTGTTCCTCGCCCCAACTCATCAACCAGCACTAAACTCCTAGAGGTAGCACGCCGAGCAATCACCGCTGCCTCTCTCATCTCTACCATAAAAGTAGACTCTCCCCGAGACAGATCATCCGAGGCTCCAATCCGGGTAAAAATTCTATCCACCAGTCCTATTTCAGCACTTTCAGCGGGAACAAAAAAGCCTGCCTGAGCCATAAGTTGAATTAGACCAACCTGTCGTAAATAGGTAGATTTTCCACCCATATTTGGCCCAGTCAAAACCGCGAACGTCTGCTTAGGGGAGCTGCCTTCGGCTACTTCAAGAAGAGTGTCATTGGGAACAAAATTGTCAGCCCCAGAAATCCTTTCAACAACTGGATGCCGACCACGAATGATTTTCGTAACTCCCAATTCGTTTACAACCGGACGAACATAGTTATACTGCCTAGCTATATAGGCTGCAGTAGTGACAACATCAATTTCGGCCAAAATTTGGGCCGTGATTTGTAGCCTCCCCCTATCCTTAGCCATACTTAGCTTTAATTCAGAGAATAGATCCTTCTCTAAATTTATCTGCCTCACCTTAGCCGAGAGTATCTTAACTTCCAGTTCTTTTAATTCCTGAGTAACAAATCGTTCCGAGTTGGTGAGTGTAGACTTACGCTCATAGCTATCTGGCACACGCGACAAATTAGCTTTGGTAATTTCAATAAAATAACCAAAAACATTGTTATAGCGAACCTTCAGGCCATTAATTCCTGTTTTTTTTCTTTCCTGCTCTTCAAAACCGGCGAGCGAACTTTTACCGTCTCTACTTATAAGTCTAAGCTCATCTACTTCATTGTTAAAACCATTTTCAAATATCCCGCCATCCGTAACTTTGGGAGGAGGCTCGACCACAAGAGACTCTCTTAGAATTTTGAAAAGATCTTCAAGTGGATCTAAAGAGCAAGACAGTTCAACCAATAACTCGGCTTTACTAGCAGCTAGTAACTCTCTAACCTTGGGAAGAATCTCAATAGAAGAGCGCAACACCCCCAAATCGTAAGGATTAACTCTTCCACTAGCAATGCGGGTTGAGAGTCTCTCCAAATCCCTAACTGAAGAGAGGCAGTCTCTCAATTCTCCTACTAAATCATCACTAGAGAACAGCTCATATACCGCTTCCTGATATCGCTCTATGGTTGAGAGATCAGTCTCCGGCGAAAGAAGCTTTTCAGCTAAAAGCCTGGAACCAAATGCGGTTTTGGCTCTGTCCAAAAACTTAATTAAACTATGACTCGACTTATCCGAAGTCGCTAAGACCTCTAAGTTTTTTCGAGTCGCAGCATCAATAACCCAAGATCTATCAGAATTTAGAGAAGAGCATCGAGCTAAGCTAAACTCATTGTCAAAAGAGTTATCAATAATAAAATCCAGTAACACCTCAGCTGAAGAAATTGTGACCGGAGAGTTAAACTCGAATCCAGCTCCAAGATCTTTCTTTTCATCCGGTAACAGATTCGTAATTCGTTTCTGAAGAGATTCCTTAGAAGTCCGCTTAAACGGCTTTTCAACTATTTTACACGAATATTCACCAGCTAAACTTTTTAGACGTTTCAACCAGTCAGCTCCAATCGGCACATCCCAAAGGGTCGATGGAACTATTAGCTCTGCAGGCTGAAGACAGGAAAATGCTTCTAGGATATCAACTTCCGACTCGCACTCCTGCAGCTTCAAATGGCCAGTCGAAACATCAACATAGACTACCCCACCACCCCCAGGTCCAAGACAAACAGCTGCAAGATAGTTAAAGCTCTTCTCTTCTAAGCCATCTTCAATATATCGCAAACCAGGGGTTACAACTCTTTC